>JAYWBE010000028.1:0-22223 GCA_043781715.1 Gemmatimonadaceae bacterium | reverse complement strand
CTATGGGCCTGGGTAGAGTTGAACTACCGACCTCACGCTTATCAGGCGGCTTCATCCGAACATGAAATAGGCTCAGAAGTTCATACTCGCCTGCCTTCCACGAACATCCTGCTCAGCATGCCGCGCATTTAAGAACATCTTGCGCACTTCCGCGAACATTTTGCACATCTGAATGGACACCACAACGGACACCGCTACCGAGAGGCTACCGCGCGCAAGCGGTCAGCGTCTCGACGGGGTGGCTGACCAAACAGCCGCACGCATTCGCGATCGAAGTGAGACGCGCTCGCATAGCCAACCTCGAAGGCGACCGCTTCCGCGATCGTCGCATCAGAAAGAAGGCGGCGACGAGCTTCCTAGTCACTAACACGAACGCTACTGCCTTCGACTAAGCGGAACGGGCTCCCAGGCGGACGAGCAACACGCTCCGTAAACTGACCCACCGATCAGACCGGCCGCGCCTCCGGTAACCAGGCCGATGGTGGCTTTGTCCATCGCAGTGATTGTTCCGTCACCGGTGTTTGTGTTCCCGGAGAAAAGACCGAAGAGTGCTGTGCCGACCGCGCCGCCCAGCAGCCCGATAACGACGCTCCTTGTGAAGCTCTTTCCGCTCCGGCGTTTCACCTGGAGCAAGGTGATGCTGGAAAAGGCAATGGGAATCGGCGTGGTCGGCCCGCGCAACACGATTGTGTCTGCGGAGATGGAGACGAGCCTTCCCTTGATTTGTTTGCCCGGCGAGACGCTGACCCGTATCGCGTCGCCTGCCCTCAGCGACTCGATTCGCTGGCATGTGAGCGCGTGTACCGGCGCGATAGCAAGCATCGCCGATGCGCCGATCGTAATCGAGATTCTTTTCACACAACTCCCTGAAAGCGGGTGAGACGACCCTCAAATCATACTGCTCGGAGCGTCCCTGGGTCTGTTTGTCGAACCGGTCCCGCGCCACGGCTCGCACGAACCGCGGCGATCTTATTCCTGAGCGTACTCCCAAAATCCGTCTTAAAAAAGGGCACGAAAAAGCCCCCCGAAGGGGGCTAAGTCGTTGATTTAATTGAGGTGGGCCTGGGTAGAGTTGAACTACCGACCTCACGCTTATCAGGCGCAGTTAGCCAAACCACAAAGTCCGGCGCGGGGCCGGTTTTCATAGGGCAGAAGCCACTATCGCCGGCATCCTGCCGGTCCCGCATGCCGGACTTTTGCGCACCCAACGGACAGTAACGGACAGTAGAATTCGGGGATGGCTAATATTCAGCCTCTTTGATCGCCATTGTTGTCCTGCACGCCGCAGTGGGGTGCGAGCGCGATTGCAGTAGACGAGAGCACCTAGGGCGGGCTGGCGAGGGCGAGAGAATCTCCCCAACGCCTCGATTTCCTTGTAGGCCTCAAAGAACGCCCAAGTTCACGTGCAAGCAAATCAAATAGAAGCGGCTGCACCGCCGCAATCCTCAGATCGCTTGTCAAGTGCAACGACTGTTCGATGGCACCTGGCGCCTAAGACCGCTGGATTTCTGTGACCGTCCAATCCACCAAGCTGAGCGACTGATACTTAGGCTGATCGTAGTATGGGTTAAAGATCGCTGCATACTTGCGAATGCTTGCACGCTGCAGGCTTGATAGCCCCTCCCACCATGTCCGAGCGAAGTATGTGTTTTCGACATGTGTGAACATGAACTCCACCAATAGGTCGGGCAATTCCGCTCGAGATTGGCTCAGCAAGGAGTCGACGAACCGACGAGGGGCGTCCATTTCTCTTCGCCACACGAAAGCTACCGCGCCGCCCGATCCGGTCGGTACTGTTGCATAGAACAGTGGCTCGACATTCGCGGTCATGTCGTGAAGTACCTGGAGGCGATTTCCATCAAGATCGAAAGTGGGTGTAGGCGCTCCCGTGCTTGCAACCGAGAGGTGGCCATCGAAGTAGATCACTGCCGAGGACCAATCGGAATACTCATTCGCGAGCAGCGACGCATCCGCGACTTTCTTTAGCCTCCGGGCATCCTCCGCACCTTGAGCAACGCCAGCTCCAAACACAGCGTAGAACTCTTGCATCTTTCGCTGTGTTGACTTGTCTCGCCCGCGGTCGATACGATCGCGCAACCGAGGCTGTGACCTACTCGATGCTTCCTTCTGGTACAGTTCGTGGCACAGAGCGCGGTACGCCAAGAGGAAAGTCTGTTGGGGCGCCCCGGTGAACGGTTCCTTTTCGATCGGCGCAAAGGTCTGATCATCGTGCTTTGCACAGAACGCAGCAAAGGTTGAAGCATCGCGCCAACCCACGCTCCGCAGCTTAAGCTGCCCACGAGGATCTCTCTCCGGTGGGTAGAAGGAAAGGACGTGGTGTTTTGCATCTGCGATCGACGCAAGCGCGCCGCCACGCTGAATCGTGTGGGCGGCGATGACTCTGTCACAAACGACCGGTCCGGCGAGTGGATGGAGGCACTGTTTCTTGCGGAATTCCTTCGACAGATCCGACCGCAAGGCTCCGAATGATTCAGGCTTCGCGCTTTCCCGATTGACGTGACATTTCTTGTATTTTTTCCCGGAGCCACACCAACACAGGTCATTGCGACCCGGGGTAGAACGGACTGAAGCCATGAGGAACGATACACTATCCTAACCGACGCGGTGGCTGCCACAAACGTCGCGTGCCGCCATCTAACGCTTCAGCTTAGCGAGTGTTATGCAGCGCAAGTGATCCGCAATTAGTCTGAGATTGGCGAAGAGGAGGTGTGACGTTCCGCTTACGCCTCACCGCCTACCCATCGATAGCTACTGACCAATCCATCCTTGGCCGCTTCAAAGGTCCGTTTGTCGGCGGCGAGCACTGATTTGACTAGCCATCCCAAATCCTGCGCAGCGGACTCGATCGCGCGGTCGTTAGACTTTCCATGAGTAATGTGTCTGTCGTAAAGCACCTGCAGCGGAGTCCCCTCCCAAGAGAAATTCTCGCCTCCCATAAGATCTCTAACAGCAAACGGCTCGCTTCTGCGGTTCTTTGCCCAGCAGTATATGGCACCCTGCATGAAATTCTTGATAGCGATCTTATCGCTTTCGGAAATACCCTGAACTTCTCGCAGCTCGGTGAGAGGTGTTAATGACATGTTTGGAAGCCCTGGAGTAATGGAGTTGACTTAGGCACAAGGATACGATAAGGTTAATTAACCTTATATGAACCGAATGTCAAATCCCCTTTTCCGCTCCATCGGCGAGCACGTACAGCGCCTCTATCGGGACCAGTGGGAACTTTCCGTCGATGGTCTACTAAAGTCCCTTCGCGACGAGAAATTCGCCATCGAGCGCCATGAGGTGGTCGCCGCGTTCCAGCACTTCGCGAAAACGTCGCTAGGCTCATTTGTTGTTGGTCGCCGCGGCAGACCAAGCCGTATGCAATGGCGGACCTTGCCAAAGAATCTCACCTTTGGCAATGGATCTTCGGATAACGACACATTGGTGCCTTCGATGGCCGAGATGCTGGAGTACCCTCTCGTTCTGCGTCCCGGTATTACCGCGAAGCTTGTCCTTCCTGCTGACTTGTCGGTCGCGGAGTCGGCACGCATTGCTGAGTACGTACAGCGACTGCCACTAGCAGCGCATTAATAGACGGCTCCATAACGCCATAGTTCAGTTGGAATGAAGCGGTTGGACCTCCCGAGATCATGCAGCCAGATCAAACCGTCTGCCTTAGCAAACCGTTCGAGATAGAATCGGGGAATTGCGTGGTGTCTCTTGGCAGTCATGCTAGCACCTGCGGAAGTCAGCGCTCTTTAGTGCGGCTTCGACCAATCACGAAACCCATCCTCGGAGCGGAAGTTTCACGACTCCGATTTCGACCGAGGGTTTCACTCCATGCTTTCGATTGTAGCGGGCGATAGCCGCATCGGTCGCATCCTCCAACGTCTTTCCACTAGCGACCGGGTAGTAGGGTGGGCTCGCTTCCCAGTGCTCGAGCCTCTTCTGCCACATGAGCGTGACGTAGTCCGCATGGAAGGAGACGTGCAGGCGAAACCTCGCGATGAATTGAAAGCGCTCAGCGTCAGATGGCATGGTTCTCAAGGGAGAGAATCTTCGCCTCGAACAGACGCATGATGGCCTTCGGCAATTCCTGCTGAAAATTCGCCTTTGAGAAATTGCCGTCAATTCCTGACAGCTTCGGAAGTAGGTCCGAAGAAAATGAGAGCTTCACGAAATCCTGGTCACGATTAATCGACCAAATACGGACGAACATATCATCGTCATCATCATCGCCGCGCATCAGCGTGACCGACAGCAGCAAGTGCGGGTTAGGCAGCCGCTTCCCGGTCCAGAGCTCGCTTAAGCACGTCCTTCAGCACCTGCTGGTGTTTACCGAAATCCGGCTTCGTGACTCTTATACGGTACCGGTTCCAGCGGATGTCGTAGTCCATCACATCAACGCCGGCCTGATCGAGCAATGCGTCTAGGTCATCGGCCTTCTCAAGCCGAGGCTCGACCCGAAGCCAATCCCGTTTTGGCTTGAAGATCACGAAGTTGCTAGGCTCGCCATTTCGTGCGAGGCCGATATAGAACTTGTTGTATTTGAGCTCGAGAGAAGGATCCCAGCCCTTGAGTGCCGCAAACAAGGAGTCGGCCATTTCCAAAGTTCCTCGGGCTGCGCGCTTCTCCCAATAAGCTCGATCAGTAACAGCTTGTACCTCTTCATCTTCGCCGACCGCACCGAGTTGGAGTTCGTCCAACACCTTCGTAAAGACGAGAGCCACACTGTCCCCGACCCGTACAGCGTTTAGCTGCAAGGCGATCAATGGGATGAAACCATTGAAGAGGCTGATCACATTGAGAAAGCGGCTGGTAATGTCCTCCGCTACAATGACCGCCGTATGCTCATACTGGGGATATCGCTTCCGCTCGATGTCCCAGTATTCGAGGGTTCGGATGACGTGGGACTCATCAGTTGGGCCAAGCTGGATCTCCACCTCATAACGGCGATTCGACTCAGCATCCTGCAGCAAGAGGTCTAGGCGTCCAGCGCGTGGGTGGATCCGCTCTCGATCCTTGAGTACGAGGTCGCCAAGCCCTAGGAGTGACGTGTCGTCTGCGATACGGTCCTGGAGCCAGCGTTCGGTGAATTCCGGATGACTCTTCAGGAAGATGCGGACCGGCTTCACATAGTTGAGCGCCATCGATCCTCCAGGAAAGTCACACTTTGGGGCTGCCTAGAAAATTTAGACCTCACGACGCCGCGGCCTCTGTCTGAGAAATCTCCGTCCGCAATTCGGCCGCCGCAGTCTGAAGCACTGAACTGGATGAATCTTCGGTCAGACCGCGATCCACGATTTCGCGCGCGCGGCGAAGAAGGTCAAGCTGCTTCCGCGGCGTCTTCAACTTTCGCGCCTTCTCACGTAGTCCAAGGGCCTCGTTAGCCACAACCTGTGCCGGGAACAACTCGACCAGGTTCTCCATTGCATGTTGCACCGACCCGCGCACGTCGGCAGATGGCCCCATGGACATGAGCTGATGATACGCCTCGACAGCTAAAGCAAATCTATCACCGGCCGTGTCAGGATTCTTCGAAGAGAGCGCAATCTTGTAAGAGTCCCCGAAGATCTCGACAATCCGTTGAGAGTCGAACGTGCCGGTATACTGTCCGGCATATTTCGAGGTGTTTCGCGTTGGGATTGGCGCTGCCATTAGCACCTCCTGAACGACTTTACTACGTTGAAGTGCCTGTTCGTCTAGACCCTACTTGATTGCCGCGACCGCTGTCTGCCCAAGATAACTCGTTAGTACAGACTCAAATTCTCTTGTGGCGTCCACTGCTTCGGTAGTTGCGTGCCCCGCCTCGTGCAACAACGTAGCGGCATAGCCGACAAGTGATGAGAGTTGGTTTCGCTTAATAACGATGGCGGGAATGGCGGAATCCCAAACGCCTTCAGTGCTATCAGTAGTGACCCTCATTGTCTCGGAGATGCGAATGCTGGGAATTCGTCGCCCGCTGATACCAACCAGCGAGAGGATGCTTGTGGTCAAATCAAAGATTCGGCGTTCTTCCTTCGTGAGGTTTACCGGATCAACAAAACTGTATTGGAAGCTTGCGTTATACTGCTGAACATAAGTGGCTACCGTGCGGACTTCCGGGCCTCCTTCAATAACCTGCGCTTCTAGCTTGGCTCTCTGCTGTTCAGTGACTACGACTACTTTCAAGCCGTCCGATCTTGCATTGTCCGCAATGTCCGGATGTGATTGCAATTGTTCTTCGGTGAAAAACACGACATTCTTTTGCTGGTGCATGAGATTGAGAGCCAATTGTCCAATCTCGATCCATCCCATTTCATCGCACTGTTCGCCTGTCGCCCGCTTTTCGATTTGGTCGACCAACAACGCCTCGACCGCGCCGTTTTTTGCATTCTTAAGTATGGCCTTAACTCTTTCGGCGTAGGTTGTTCTCCCGACATTAAGGCGTTCTCGATTGAGCTTTTTCCTCATCGAGTCCGTCAGGGTGGCAATGTTGTACGAAAACAAGAAATTAGGTTCTTCGCTGGCAAAAACGCCCAAGATGTAGACACGGGAGGAGTCGCCTTTGCGACGTAAGATTTGGCCGTAAGTGTTTGTCTCAAGTATCTCTTCGTCGGCAAACTTTAGGAAAAGCAATTTGGCTTTCGTCATGTCGGCGTCCGTTACGCCCGTCAAGACAAACTCTGTCCCCTGAATATCGTTGCGAGAGTCATCGTATTCGACGTGCAGGGTCACTATGTTGTCAAAGCCGTACTTGTGCTCCTGCTTGAGACGAAACGTGCCAAAACGAGAGCGAATAAGAACATTGACGCCCCTCCGGTGGAAGGTCGCAAGCGCGTCTTTCAGGCCAACGCCAAATTTCCCGATGACTCCCGATGGGGCGTCCAACTTCTCTTTGTTTTCGTTAAGAGTGAAGTGTTCAATTTGAAGTCCCCGCCCGTAATCGCGAACGTGCCAATCGCCCGCGTTGTCGTTAGTAATTTCTATCTCGCGGGTCTTCGAGATGAGCTGCTCGTCGAGTGCGTTAGCAATGATTTCCCGGAGCGCGTGTTCGACTTCCCAGTTTTCTAGAACTTCTTCTATGTTAAGGTCGAAGGCACGTGTTACCATCCACACCTCGATGACACAGACCGCCACCGATGTGCGATCGAAACGCAGCGACCGCCAATTGGCCGACCTGGGCTAACCATCCCCGACCCGCAGGGGATCCAGAAGAGATTTGACGAAGTCTATGCTGGCCATAACGTCAGTCAGGCCCCGCGAAGGCTTGTCGTGGGCGCCGGCGGCAGTCAAGCTGAGTATATCGCGCAAACGCCTGCCCGAGTCCGGCACAGCGCGTTCCAGTACGGCGCCCGCACCGTTGTCCCACATGAACTCCGCCGTTTGCGTCCTCCAAGACCGTGTGTCAAAGTCGCGATGGGCGGTCGCATAAGCGAGAAGGTAGAGCCTTTCTAGAGCGAGGCGCAATATCTTCCAAGCTTCTGAGAGCTTTCCCTCATCGGCGAGTGTCTCGGCAAGTTTCAATCTCTCGGCGACACGTCGGCTGCCCTCCTCAACCTGGCACCCGTGGCGACGCGATCCACGCGATCGAAGCGTTACGAATGAAGGTCTTGCATAATGATGGTCGGCAATATCGCGGACAAACTGATCGCTGTGGGTTAGTACGACGATCTGAAACCCCTCGCCGAGCAAAGATTCCAACAAGGGCCCTGCGAATGATCTGTAGTGTTCCTCATCCATTGATTGAACAGGGTCGTCAAAAATCAATGTCCGATGCCCCAAGAGCCTTGCTCTCGTGATATATGCCGCGAGACCAAGAACGTTGGTCTGTGACTCACTGAATACTTTTAGGGCATCGACTTCAGGGGTTGTCTTTCCGTCGCTCAGAATCGCCTTAACCTCGATCTCCAGCTTGTATCCGCGACCTCGCGCAGTAGGAATAGTGAGCTGACTAAAGCGACTGGCCGTATCGCGGCGGAGAGTGGTCCAGACTTTGGTCATACTGTCTGAGAACGAGCGCCGCGCGTCCTCGATGATTTCACTTCGGAGGTCAATAAGGCCCTTCCGCATCGCTACGAGCAGCTCTTGAGCGCTGGCCTTCGCCTGTTGCCACTTGATCGCGTGAATAATGCCGTCTTGGTCCGCAGCAACGCTTAGCCAGCGATCTCGAAGGGCGTGGTTCACATCATCGAGCGCCAAGACATTTACAAATCGCTCAAGCTCCGCAAAAAGGACGCTGTAGTCCGCCTCGAGCTTCTCGATAGTGGAGATTGCAGCGAGTGCATCGGACAAGTACTTATGCAAAATATCGTCGTTCTTTCTTTGATCGTTCTCGATATCTCCTATTGCGGCCGCAATAAGGGCGTCGAAACGGCCAAGCGCGTGGGCGAGCGCACCCCCGGCCAATTGAGCTCGCGTCGCTTCAGCGATGAGCTGCGAGTCGAGGCCTTTGATCTGGGCTTGAAATACCTGGTCTGTAACTGGTTTTGGACTGGCGTGCGCCAATGATATCCGAAGCGTCTGCATCTCATGTTTCAGCTCATTCGCCGCGGCTCGATATGTCCCTGCTGCCCTATCAATCGCGACAGCTAGGGGAAGTCGCGACCGAACGCTCGCGACCCGAGATTGTGTCAAGGTCGGAACCTCGCGGTATTCGCAGAGCGGGCAAATGACCGCAGCCGCTTTAGAAGGCTCGATAAGGCCGGCGTCTACAAGCGCTTCCAAGGCCCGCGATACAGCGAGGTCAGCTTGCGAAATCTTCTCGGCTGCGGCAGTCGTTGCCGTGAGTGCATCCCGCGCGGATCGAACAGACGATGCTGCGGCGGTCAAAATGTCTCGAGTCCCCTTCAGCACTTTTAGCTCTTCAGACGGTCGCAGCGCACCTAGAATTGGGAAACGCCTCTCTCGTTCACTTGTGTGCACTCCTTGGAGCCTGGCGTGTGCATCGGCAAATGAGGATCCTTGTTTGACAACGCTTGAGAATTCTGATATCGCAACCGCTGTGAGCGCGGCTTGCAACTTCGGCTTAGAAGCTAGGCCAGCCCCACGCCCAATGCTGTCTAAAATAGGCTTAGCGGGTGAGTTTACCGCCCCGCGCAGATCTACCCACTTTATGTGACTGACGGCACTTATTGACGACAGGAATTCATTAAGACGAGCATCCCCAACTACCGCTTTCTCGATGACGGCGGTGAGTTCGTCAATTTGGAGTAACCGCTCGAAGTATTGGCGCCGGCTTTCGGGGCTGTCGTGAACGAACTGACGAAGGGTGTGCTGCATAAGAATCGGTCCAACACCCGCAAACAAGGTTTGGAACAGTGCATCAGCCTCTGCGGTGGTCAGTTGCTCGCCGTCGCAATACACTTCCGATAGCGACATTCCAGCAGCCTTTTCTGAGTAGTCTTGAGAGAGGACTCGCTTCACTGTGAGAGGCTTTTTGTCAACAGCGAGTACGCACTCGACCCATGTTTGATCCCCCGTCGGCCGAAATTCGTTTGCGATGCAGTTAGCTAGTTCACGTGGGTTACCCGAGGACCGGCGCGAAAGGCCGCCAGTGAAGAGCCATTCAAACGCCTCGCAAAGACTCGTCTTGCCGGAGCTGTTGGGTCCCTCGACAACGATGAGATCGGATTCGAGCGTAATCAGCGCGTTGGGTGCTCTGAATCCTCTGAAGTAGTGGGGGAGAATCGAGATAAGGCGCACGCAGCTTGAGACCGGGGATCTCTTGAGAAGCGACAGTTCGCCGGCCGCCGGTTCGTGCGTCGTTCCGCTCGCTGCCGGTGTTACCGTGAGCTTGATCGGCGTTGGAGGCTTTCCCGTGGCGAACGAGTTTGCTTGCTCGGTGAACCATGCGTCGATCCAGTGAGGATCCTCTGTAGCAGCCGCTCTTCCAGGAAAGGCTTTGATAAGTGATCCGAGCGGATCCGGTAGATCACACAGGGCCCTGAGCACAAGGTCGCTATGAGGGTCCTTAGGACTTTGCACTTCCGCGTGTGTCTGGTCAGATGGCTCTGTCACCATTCTACCTCGCAGATCCTGACTGGGGCTGCAAAAGGCTACGATCAGAAGCGGGGTATTCTATCGGAGGGATCCTGTTGGTGATCCTCCGAAATGCGCCGGTTTCGCTCCGAAAAGACAGTAACGCTATTGATCGAGAATGACTATGTCGTTTTCCTACCGCGCAGATGTGACTTTCCTATCACTCGTGGGCGGGCGCTGTTTTGTTTTTCATGGCTATTCCCTTCCAGACCATGCATCAAGCCGTAGCTCTCTGCCTCGCAGAGCTAATCCGGGGTCAGAACAAAGAGATACTCAGAAACGGCGCGACGGTTTTTCGCATCCGGATTTATCAGACTGGTTCGATGAAGCACTCTTCGGGAAGCGGTGGGGTACAGTAAGCGGACGGACTTGTGATGTGCGTTGCTCACTATGACGACTGCTCCGCGAGCCACCGCACTCTGAGCAAGCTTCGCAAGCCGAATTTGATCCTCCCATGAAAAGTTGCTTTCGTTGTACCTGACGAAAGCGTTGTTGTCATGTGCCACTGTATAGGCCGGGTCGCAATAGACTACATCTCCTTTCCCAGCTCGTTTTAGTGCAATGCCAAAATCCTCGGTCAACAGCTCTGCGTCACCCAGCGCAGTGGAGGCGTTTGCCAGAAGGTCAGTCTTCCACAAAATTCTAGGCGTGCGCTGTCCCCCACCATACGGCACGTTGAACAGGCCGGATTTGTTCAGCCGGTAAATACCTCCGAAACAAGTTCGGTTTAGGTAAAGGAACCGAACCGCGCGATCCAGATGGGATCTCGGCTTCGACGAACGAAACGAGTCGTATCGACGTTTGCTCACCGACAGCTGGCGGAGTGCTGACTGCACCTCATCGGGCCGATCCCTAACCAAGCGGTACACGTTGACCAGATCGGCATTAATGTCACCGAGAATTGCCTGTTCCGGCCTTAGATGGAAGAAGACTGCAGCGCCGCCCAGGAACGGCTCGTAGTATTTCCCGGACAGGTAGGTTTTGACGAGCGCTGCGATTTTGAAGGCAGCCCATCGCTTGCCACCTGGCCATTTGAGGAATGGCCGCAGAGGGTCCACCGGCTCTTCTTCGACCACAGCCGTTCCGAGATTACGAATTGAAGAGCTGGCCCGCAAAGGCGCGCAGAATATCTCCGGATGGCCTTTCGGAGATAGAGCTTAGACTATTGGCGAGTTTTATCGGAATCAGTGCGTTATCGTGCGCGTAGCTCGTCATCGAAGCCAGAAGTCTGGCTGACTCAAGCACGCCGAGTAAATCGTTGATCTGTGGTGTTAGTTGGACGCCCACCGTGGGAATATCCATCGGGATGACATGATTGGGCCCGATGCGCACAACTAACTTCGCACCGTACCGAACCCTATCGCGAAAAGTTCTTGGATTAAACACTCTGCCACCAATCTCTTCATAGAGGTATTGGACCGATGGGAGGAAGTAGTCTCCAATCTCGGGGAGGTGCTTCTTGATTTCCTCAATGTGCTCGACCAGCTCACCATTTTTCTCAATCCCGACGATATGAAGTGGCTGCTCATCGGCGTGAATGCGCTCGATCAGCGCGCGTAGCGGTTCAACAAGACGCGAGAGCTGAGCGCGGAGAAGTAGCGGGCCGTCCTTGAGGAACAGAGTTCTGCTCAGGAGGGCCGGAGTACGCTGCCAGGTGCGTATGATGAAATGGAAGAGAGTTAGTGTCTCCATTGAATTGCGAAGAGACATTGCGGCCTCTTCACGGGACCAATCATCTGGGGACTCTTCTCCAATTCCCAGGTAATCCGAGAGCCGATGTGGTTCGTGACAAAATGAACATTCAAAATTGATCGCACTCTTCAGTAAGTAGAATTGCTGACCGCACTCCAGGCAGGCCATGTGAGGTGCGTCTGAATTTCGACTGGGGTCCATTTCATACGCGGGATCCCATTGGCGTGACACAAGGTAGTTGAGCACCTCGTAGAGCTTGGTGTACTCAAGCACCGCGTCGACGGTTTTCCGAATTGTGCTCTTTACGGTCTCGCCAGGAAGGGAAATCCCCGCGAGTGGCAGGGCCGCAGACGTGGTCCACGTTCCGCCCTCGAACATTGTCTTGAGATCACGAGGATCTATCACCAGCCGTGCGCGAAGAGCCTCGACATCTTCGCGCCGGATAACCATCGCTCCGATCTTAATGAAGGCCATTCGCTTGTCCCTGCGTAGCTCATTAGGGATTAAAGCTTGACCTCCATCTACCGTGAGGACGTAATCCAAGCTCGGAGGCGTACTAAGATCCAGGTGGCCGCTGCGTGCTCCCACCGCGGTTCCATCTCGCGGCTCGAGAGCTTGGAACTGACGGAGCAAGCGCTGAACGTGCTCGTGCTCGATAAGTTGCATGTGCCCAAGCTTCGAGGCTCGCTCAATCGGCAACCGCCCAGACCCGTAACCCACCGATGATCTCGGCTACGCCTGAGGTCTGTCATCGGGGGCGCGGCTGCCGCCGACAGGCGTTTCCCCTCGATCATCCGGCCGGAATAGCTTTACTTGTACGGGCAAGACGTATCGATGCGACAGAGTGATCATTCGCACATATCCCTTACTGCGAGCTCGCTGGACGTCTAGGCCGATGCCCTTGAACTCGTAGCGGCGCTCGATTTCCCGGATCTCCCGATCATCGTTGAGATGGGCAATAAAAAAGTTCTCTGTGTTCTTCAGTAGATCGGGCGACAGCGTAGTCATTGATTGCGTCGCGTACACCATTCCGATGTGGAATTTCGCGCCCTCTTTCGCGAGTCGATTATAAATACTCGTAAGGTCTTTGTCGTCTGCCCGGAAGAGGTGATGAGCTTCTTCGAAATAAAACAATACCGAGTGTTCGCCCAAATCGTCCCGCGAGAATTTCTCCACCTGGGAGACGAAAATGGCGTGGGTAATCAGCTTGGAATAGAAGGTCGCGATCACCTCGTCCGCATTGGATAGGTCGATGATTACGGTGCGAGCGGCATTGACATCCGCTACAATGCGGGCGACCACGTCCGATCCATCTCTCGAATGGTAGCTCTGAAACCTCGTAAACTTTCCGGCTCCGGTAATCCCAGAGTCTCCAAGCATCCGAAGGAGAGCTGCGTGGATAGGTTCGAAATACGGTTTCCCAGAAGTTGGCGACACTGGGAACAGGACTCCATTCGCAGGGTTCTGCCAGACGTCATACAGCTTTTCGTAAATACGAGCTGCAATAGCTATCGGTTGATCGTCCGCTAGTTCAACAACACCCCGGCCATTTGTGCGCCGGTTCCCGACATTCGCCAGATCGCCGAGCGCAGCGAGATGGACTCGGATCTGTTCGTTCAGGTTCAGCGATACGTGAAAGCCGGCGGGTGCTTGGAAGCCCGCCTTGTGAAGGACAGCGAAGTAGAGACTGCGCGCGCGCTTGTATCGGGTGCGCTCGCCCATTTCGGGGAATCGATTGTCCACCTGTGTCGCGTCAACAGGCTCCCACGTAAGTACCGGCTGGATATAGTCGGGCACCCGTGCTTCGAAACTTTGATAAAGCCCCGAAATCATCGCGTGACCGAGTTCAACCTGTTCGTAAAAATTGGCGCGCAGAAGGGCTGGAGTCGGGGCCTTCGCTGCTACGTCTTGGGGTGGCGTGCGTGGTCTAAGGCTATATCGAGAGCACTGATCACGATGGCGGAGATAAATGCTTGCGCCCGTCTGTGGATCTGGATAGCTGTACTCGCCTGAAAGATCGAAAATGACCTGCCCTACTTGCCGGTGAGACCGAAGCATCGTGTCGAGCACGACTTTTATCGTATTGGATTTCCCCATTCGGGTCTTGCCGAACAGTGCCGTCCGATTCGAAATGAAGTCTCCCGGAGAAACTCTAACTGAGATCGGGTTCCCCCTTGGAGTTACTTCCGTTTCAGTGTACCTCAATCTTCCGATTTCGAGAGGATCAGAATCGGCCACGAAGCTATTGATCAGGATTTCAAGATGATCGTTCGTTGGTATATAGACTTCGTAGAAATGGGGTGAAAGGAAGCTGTCTATGTCATTGCCGAATCCAACGGCCCGTTCCTCAGTGTCGTAATACGTGCCCAAAATCGTTGCCTTGAGCGCGCCCCACTGTAGCTCCACGTTTGTCAGCGGATCGATGCGCGCCTGTACTTTGTGGATCTCGAATATTGTACTCTGGATGTCAGCATCGACCGGCGTTGTCGCACTCTCGGTAATTCGAGCCAGAACGATTGAGCGCCGTAACGATCCCTCCGGCAACCCTGCAGCGTCCTCGTTCAGCTTGATAATTACAAATGAGTTCTTCGGAACGCCGCCGCATTTCAACTTCCACGCGTCACAAGTGACGAGATACAGCTCGTCATAGCTCATTTTTAGCAGGAAGCCCAATAGGCGATTGCTCTCTCTGGCCGAATAGGTGTCAACCATATCTGAAATCGGTCCCGTCGCGGTACGGCGTCTCGCGCTCGTCCGCGCTTCTCGATCCAGAACCGTCTCGATCGCGTTACTTATTCCCATGGATTTCCAACACTTTTTGGGGCGCTCCGCGCGCCACTGTGACCAAACACTATTGTGCGTGTAGAACTTATGGTTTCCCCGCCGTTCTCTGCTACTCCAATCGTTCCGACCATTGCATTGGGAACCCAGTGGACGTACTCGGAGGACCCGTTACAACGGAACTGAATGTTCAGATCGACCCGGACGTGCGGCACACCTTCTTCCTCTGCGGCCTGCTCAATCTCGGACACGTTGCCAATTTCGTCGGGGCGTACGCTTTGTCTCTCGTCGAGGAAAAACACGCTCACCTTTCCGGCCCGAATCAATTCGTTTGTTTGAGGCATCAGTACGCAGGTTCGCCCTCATCGCAGAGATGTGAGCCTTGTCCTTCGTAAACATGGGCAAAGACTATCGATCCCGGGCGATGATACGCAAACCAGCTTTAGCAGGCGCCTCGGCAATCGCCCGAACCTGAGCAAAAATCTCACGGCGACCGCCGTCGACCTCCTCGTAGAGGCGTAGTTCCTTCGCCCATGCCTCCGCGTGCCACTGCCTCTCTTTATCTTGCTGACCGCGAAGCGCCGTAACCGCTTCACCAATGCTCTTGACACGGCTTCCAAAGTGATCACCGAGGACGTACTCGAACATCTGCTCGGCCTTGGCCTGCCGCCCGACAGTCGTCAAACGTAAGGAGCCAATCTCGACGACCGCAGACCGGATAACCTCTGCGAGCCTGACGATCAAACGTAGTTCAATTACCGGAATTCCACGTTCAACGACGAACCATTTCTCTCGGCGCGGGAAACAGCGAGAAGCGATGACCACCCACTGAGTTTGATACTCGGTACGGTAGCCTCGAGCCTTCGTCAGCCACTCGTTCTGCCAGCTGGAGGCATTCTTACATTCATAGACGATTCGACCGATCTCAGCTCCATCGACAATGACCTTTTGGAGGATGTCTGCACCGCGCAGACCGCGGTCGATGCGCTGAATATCGTCGTACGGAAACGCTCGTTTTAACGCTGCGAGCGCATCGGCTTCGGTCATCTCGCCCATCTGCTCGCTCGATTGACGCTCCAACTTGATCGACAGGTCGTCCACTCGTGCCTTAAACCGAACTGTTTCCGCCGCGTGCTGGGCGCGGTCCTTCGCTGCGCGCTCCTTCAGGAGGTCAATTTCCTTGCGCGAACTCTTCGCAGTCTCCATCGCGGCCTGCTTCGCTGCCCTCTTGGCGACGCCTTGAGTGGTACGGTCCGCAGCGTCGAGCTTGCGTTGCATGGACGCAAGTTGAGGACGCGTTGAAGCGATGGCATCTCTCACCGCTCTCTTAATCGCGCGTCCGGAGGTACTCTCCGCCGCATCCAACCTTCTCTGCAGTGCCGCTAGCTCGCGGCGGGATGACGCTTTAGCCTCAACCGCCGCGCGTTTGCGAAGCGCTACCGCTTCCTTAGCCAGTCGGGTTCGGAACCTACGGTCCAACTCCACTCGCACCTTGTTCGCTGCGTCCTCGGCAGCTGCAGCTCCTAGCCGATCCAACTTTCGGTGCATCTCAGCTTCGGTTATCCCGGCGGGCAGGGGCTGACCGCAGACGACGCAACGTTCCGCCATATAATCACCTTTGAATCTTGAGGATCTACACTTTGATTACGAGACGACCCATGCAACCTAACGCACCACCTCAGAGCCGCGCATCGTACCATGCCTCCAACGCCCGCAACCACCCTTTCTCAGTTGCCGTGAGCGGACGCGTGGTCTCTCGCGCCAGCATCATATAGGTGAACGCGAGGCCGTCCCAGGCGGTCGGCTCGCCATACTTGCCCTTCACGCGGCGGAGTGAATCAACAGCAGCATGTTCCTCCCGCGTCCGCGTGCCTTTGCGCAGGTTACACTTGACGCAGATGGTCGCGAAGTTGGCTTCCCCATGTTCACCACCCTTTGAGAAGGCATGGACATGGTCGATTGAGGCCGCGAGCTGATCGAGAAGGGGGGACTGGTCGCGGCGCCATCGTTCGTCCCAGTATGCGAGATGGGCGTGCGGAAGCGCCTGCGTTACCCGCTCGGCCAACAGCTTGAGCGCGAGGTGAAATACGGTTGGCCGGCGGCAATGTGAGCAGAGCCAGCCGTCACGGAAGTAGACTCGGACGGCCACGTCGAATGGAATCGGAGGACGGGCCATATGGTACGCGAAGTGTGTTGCTCGTTAACGGCTATTAGCTTGCGAACGAATTTGAGAAGCTGGTTAGCTCGAAGCGTTTGTGCACTCTAATAATCTGGCGCCTCGAAGCAAAGTCGCTACCAATGCGCACACTTAGCGCGCTCGTACATATCGAATTGCTCGGAGGGATTCCATACGGCAGATCTCAGAGGCCGGCGCGCATAGGAATTGTTTTCCGAATGGTCTTCTTTTCCAAGAATCTTGTCGGAAGCACGTAACTGAGCATATCGAGGCAGGACAGGGCGACTTGCCCCCAAGTTTGGATAATGAAACGGAGGGATACCCGGTCTGCGGTGAAGTAAGCGAAGGAAAACTCCTGATCCCCATCATTCTCTTTGTGCTCCATCGTTGTGAGGACCCCGGCAGCGTTCGGATGCGCGCCATAGTCGATAGTCCGCTCGTAGAGTTTGCCGACAATGTCGCCGAGCCCTTTATCCACCGCTCTAAGGACTGGGAACATCACCCGAGGAGTAAACTCCTTAGAACACTGCTTGCGTGTAGCTTCACTGTCTTGACGGTTCAGCCAGATATCGGCACGGGCGTCGGATGTAGAGGCGTGATGAGCGTAGAGGGCTAGTTCAAGAGCGCCGCGAAGCACCATAAATGCTTCCGGCACCTGGCCGGAGATCGCTAATTGGGCCGCGGCGCGTAATGCCGAGTGACAACGAAGGCCGAGGCCGGCGCCAATCAAATTGTCTGGATCTTTGAAATCGGTGAACAGCTCGGTAAAGAGGCTGTCTATATCGCGAATGCGGCTGTATGAACCAGAAAGGTTCGCGAAGGTCGCGAATGCATTCGCGCGTGCTCCGTCAATAAACTCGGATAAACCATCTTGGCCCCATGTCGGCGGAGGTTGCACTGTGAGGGGCTCCTTTCTCCGATACCTATCTAACGCCGAAGTTGAGCTGCGAGCGAATCATACCAAAGTGGCAGCGAGCGGAGCGAGCCGCCACTGTCCGACAGATCGCTCGTCTGCTCCAACGAACGTTGGACAGCGTCGGTCAGAGGCTGTCTGCGGCCCAGTCCATCATGTACCCCCAGTACGCGTGTCGCTTGAAAGAGCCATCGACCGAGAAGTGCGGGACATACTCTTCACGAACGTACGGGTCTGTGAGCGAGTAGACCATCGACGAGCGCGCCTGGCCCACGGCCTCCAGGAGAAAGGCTCCTTCTGCGGTGTGAAAATGAACCCAACAGTGACCGCCGAAGGATCCGTCTTCGCGTTTCGATCTTCCGACCACAAACTCTGTGTCGATGCCGATCTCCGTCAGCTTTCGCCAAGCCCAGAGTGCATGATCATCGCAGTCGCCCTTGCGGGTCACCTCGAAGTCAGCCGGGTGCTGCCAGTGATCTGGCACGCCGAACTGCCTCTCATCACTGACGTAGACACAGTCGAGCAACCAGTCGCAGACCTCGTTCAAGCTGGAGACTATGACTGAACTCGGTCTCTGGAAATACGCTGGGAAATCCGCGAGCGAGCCAGCGCCGAACCAGCGGTATGGCAAGTCGCGCTCGAATCGTTCGAACGGATCCGAGCCAAATATTCGACCAATGCCCTTGATGAAGGGACGAAGTATCCACGCAAGAAGTCGCTTCACTCTCTGGGATGCAGTGCCTCGGAGAGCTGTCTAACGCCCTAGTTCAGCTGCGGGCGATTCTACTCTGAACATACGCAACCCAAAGACTTGGCCGCGACCGTCAGCTGCAACGTTCGTTAGGTAGGCGCGGCAAGGTGTTAGAAGATCAACCATCGTAACAGCAGAAGAAACACGATCAGCATCGCGCCCATCGAAACGATGTAGAGCTGAACAATTGCCGTGTAGAGATGCTGCCCCGACTCAGGGTAGAAGGATCGCCGGAGCATCCGAATATCCCAGCCCCAGCCGGCGAAGCGTCGCAATCCGGACGCATCACGAAGTGCGCGCCGGATAACAAATCCTTGGATGACCCCAGCAACAATCGAGATCGCGAATAGGACGACGAGCACCGTCCGCTGTTGTGCGTTCAGAGGACCTGCGAAAGAATCGAGGAATGCGCGGAATTTGGAGAACATCGGATCTATGTGCCTACCTAACGCCCATTAGCTTGCAAGCGAAATTGAAAGGCTGCGAAGCTCGCAGCCTTTCCCCATGGTACGGTCTGGCTTCGTGGAGCGGAAGTCCCTCCGGGCGCACGATTTAGCCGCGGCGCCCTCACAATTCTGCTGGATGATAGGCTGCGAAATTAGCTGCATAACATTCGCTCGCTTCTTTTACTGCTAAAACGCATCAAACGGGACTGCGGCCACACGGCTAAGAACATGGGTGTAAATCATTGTCGTCCACAAATCGGAATCGCTCAGGAACCGTCCGGATATCGTAGCCGTACTCGATGAGGTGTGTCGCCAGAAGAGCGCCCTCGGATGGGTTCGTCGCTTCAGCGATCGCTCGCTTAAGAGGGCTGTCAAAACGGCCGCGCTGGCCGATGAAAAGCTCGACGTGATTTTGGGCCCGCGCGAGAGAAAGTCATGAAACACCGTTCACGAGCGGAGATGCAGGGCCGCTTGGACGCATTTTCGCGGGGCGAGTACATTCCCTTCCCGCACGGTTCAACCTCCCAGCGGAGAGGCCGAGTCAAAAAGGGCCGGCCGCGAATGCGCGCCAACCCTCGTTTGAGCGAGCCAACGCCGTCAACGCCTCAAACTCTCACAAAAGCTTGAAGGAAACACGCAAGAGTATTGACCCAACTCGTTCCGGGATTGACGAACGATCAATTGTGCGATCGCCAAAAAATCGGTGCGCGGTGGGTGATCTTTGGTGACGTGCTGATTTGGGTGAGCGTGTTGGCATTTGGGCTGGAGTGCGGGTTTCGCGCGTGGTTGGAAGCGTGCCATTGAGTTGATAGACGTAGTGGGGAAAGAAAAATGATCCGGTGCTCTATGATTGGCCCGTTTTCTCAGCGTTGTGAGAGTCCCGGTGACGTACAAGCGCGCGTTGAGCAGTTGCTTGAGGGAGTTGAGTGCGCTTTTGTACTCGTAAGTTGTGTTGATAGTGAGTGTATAAGACGCTACTCCGCTACGGTGAGAGAGTTGAAGCACAGCGGGGCGCGAGTTACCGAAGCGAAATTGCCCTATGCGGCAGTTGTCGCCCTAAAACGTGAGTCGAAACATGATTAACCCGAAGGAATTTCGGAAGAAAAAGAAAGAGTCCAAGCTCCACGTCAAAATTCGACTGGTGAAGCGTGGTCGCGCAAATCGGTGCGGCAATTGTGTCCGGAAATCAGAGCGGCAATTCAGCGCGGCAATTCAGCGTTGAAACCGGCGCGCGGAAATCGGAGCGGACGTGCGTCTTCCCTAGATGAATCCGGCCCCGCAGCCCAGTGAGAGCACCAGCTCTTGACTTCCTCGGCCGCGGAGGTTTGCGTAAAGCAGCAGTCCGAAGTATGAAGTAAAAAAATCGCCTCTCTCGTCCTTTTGGACGTTGTACCAAAGCGCCGGATATCGCTTTCGATTTCTGGCGCTTTTTTCTTTTTCTACTCCGGATCAGGAACCCTTTTCCGGGGAGATGCAACGATGATAGTGGCAGCGCTTCTCTCGCACTGGCGTTCGCGCGCGAGCGACCTCGAACGCTATGCGCCCGCTGCGGCGCAGGCGTTCCGCGAGGCGGCCGACGAGCTGGCGGAAGCGCTGAACGGCGCCGAGGAGACTGTATCACTAAAGGAAGCGGAAATGCTCGGCGGGTACCCGGTCGACTCGCTGCAACGTATGGTCGCGTGCGGGCGCATTCAGAACGTTGGCCGTAAGGGCAAGCCGCGCATTCGTCGCGCCGATGTGCCGGTCAAGCCGGGGCACGCTGCCCCCGGTTTGCGCCGGGAGTCCGGCGACGGGCATATTGATGCGTCGGCGGTAGTGGCTTCCGTCATTCATAGAAGGTAGATGATGAAGAAGCCACCGAATACCGCGTCACGCCGACGCGCATGGTCATATAAAGCGGGTGAAAAAGGTCGCAACCGAGTGAGGGTGTTCGCTTGGCCTGAACAAGGTGAAAGCCTTTGGATCGACTACCGGGACGGCGGACGTAGAATACAAAAGCCCCTCGGCCACGCCGATAAAGACCGCGCGAAACGTGAAGCGGACGACATAGCAGCACGGTGGGGCCATGACACAAAGGCCAGACCGGCAGCGCTTACGCTGCGAACGCTGTTTGACATCTACGAACGTGAGGTCACACCACAGAAGAATTCGGCAAGCGCGCGCGGACACGACCGGCGAATACTGCCGCTGTTGTTGAAGGCGTTTGGTGGCGACCGGAGACCGGAAACGCTCAACGTGCGCGACTGGCAGAGCTACATTCGGCGGCGGCAGTCCGGGGAGCTCGCGCCACAGGTGCGACGCGGCAAGGATGGCAAGATTGTCCTGATCCCAGTGCGGCCGAGAGCAATTGAACAAGATCTCAAGCTGTTGCTCGCGGTATTCAACTGGGCTGAGCGTGCTCGCGCGGACGGTTCCGGCTATTTACTCGAGCGGAACCCACTTCGCGGGCTCAAGCTGCCAAAGGAGGAAAGCCCACGGCGGCCAATGTTCACACCTGAGCAGTGCGTCGCGTTACGCAGCGCTGCCGCGAAGCATTCACCGTTCGCGGAACGGGCCGTGATGCTCGCTTGGTTCACAGGGCACCGCGCCGGCGCAATTCGGCAATTGCGGTGGTCGGACATTGATCTCGACGCCGGCTCCATTCGTTGGCGTGCGGAGACAGACAAGGTCGGCTACGAGCACCGGAACCCGCTCCACTCGGAGCTGGTGACGTTCCTGAAGCGTGAACGCGCACGCACAGGGGCGATTGGGGCGGCTTGGATGTTCCCCAGCGACACCAACCCAGCCCAACCGTGCAGTCGTGAGTATTTCGTCAAGAAGCTGTGGACGGAGCTGCGTGATGCGGCGGGGATTCCAAGCGGCAAGCGGTACGGGTGGCATTCTTTCCGGCGTGCATTTGCCAACGCTTTGCGCGACGTACCACTTCGGGAGTTGAAGGACCTTGGCGGCTGGAAGAGCGAACGAACGGTCGTTGCTGTATACCTACGACCTGACGAACAGGCGCAGCGCACGGCGCTGGCAAGGCTTGCCATCAACGGACAGTAGGAACGGACAGTAAGGCCCAAAAACGCAAACGCCGCAAGGCAGTTAAGTCCTTGCAGCGCTCATACATGGGCCTGGGTAGAGTTGAACTACCGACCTCACGCTTATCAGGCGAACGAGGGGGAGTAAGAAGTCCGGCAAGAAACCTGTAAATCGTTGACGGATGGCGTGATCTGCCGTTGTTCACCCTTCGCGATGCCGGATAATGTCGGAGTCAATCGACAGCTGAATCGACAGCAGAATCGACAGCACACCGGTTGTAGGTGCCCCAGAACGGAATTAAGGGAGAGTGCATTCGGATCAGGCTGAGTTAGGAATGGAGTTGTTCTGGAGCTAAGGCTTCCGCTCGGCGGAGACTACCAAAGCAGGGGCATCCGGCGCCGCTAAGGTGGACCG
>JAYWBE010000027.1:0-2593 GCA_043781715.1 Gemmatimonadaceae bacterium | reverse complement strand
CGAGATGCGTGATCTTCGCCGCGGTGAAAAGTGACGCCGACGCGTTCGGGCACGCGGCCACGCATGCGCCGCATCCAATGCAGGCCGCGGCGTCCATGGCCGTGTCCACGCTTTCCTTGGGAACGAGAATCGTGTTCGCGTCCTGCGCGCCACCCGTAGGCGCGGTGATGAATCCGCCCGCCTGAATGATCCGGTCCAGTGCCGAGCGATCGACCGCTAGATCCTTGATTACGGGAAAGGCCCGCGCCCGCCAGGGCTCGATGTAGATCGTGTCGCCGTCCTTGAAGCTCCGCATGTGAAGCTGGCAGGTCGCTGTTCCCTTCATCGGACCGTGGGCGATGCCGTTTATCATCAGGCTGCACATGCCGCATATGCCCTCGCGGCAGTCGTGATCGAATGCGATCGGCACTTCGCCGCGCTCGGTGAGCCTCTCATTCACCACGTCGAGCATCTCCAGAAACGACATGTCGGGACTGATGTCGCTGGCCTTGTAGACCACCATTTTGCCCGGAGCCTTGGGGCCGGCCTGCCGCCAGACGTGTAGCGTGAGATTCATCACTTGTAGCTCCGCTGCGACAGCTTCACGTTCTCGAAGACGAGTGGCTCCTTGTTGAGCACGGGACTTTGACCTTCGCCTGAGTACTGCCAGGCGGCGACGTAAGCGAAGTTCGCATCGTCGCGGAGCGCTTCGCCGTCAGGCGTCTGACTCTCCTCCCGGAAATGCCCGCCGCACGATTCGGTTCGATGCAGCGCGTCGAGGCACATCAGCTCGCCCAGCTCGAAAAAGTCGGCGACGCGTCCGGCCTTCTCGAGAGCCTGGTTGAGCTCGACGTCGCTACCCGGCACGTTGACGTCGCGCCAGAACTCTTCTCGCAGCTCAGGGATCTTTTTGAGCGCGGTCCTGAGCCCGACATCGTTGCGCGACATCCCGCAGTATTGCCACATGATTTTCCCGAGCTCACGGTAGAACGACGCGACCGTTCGTTTCCCGTTGATCGAGAGAAACCTCTTCGTTCTCTCCGCGACTTCGTCCTCGGCCGCCTTGAACGCCGCGTGTGCTGCGTCGACCTTCTCCGGCTTGCTGCTCGCGAGATAGTGCCCGATGGTGTTGGGGATTATGAAGTATCCGTCGGCGAGACCCTGCATCAGCGCGCTGGCACCGAGCCGGTTGGCGCCGTGATCGGAGAAGTTCGCCTCACCGGTGACGTGAAGTCCGTCGATGTTGCTCATCAGATTGTAATCGACCCAGAGCCCGCCCATTGTGTAGTGAGCCGCGGGGTATATCCGCATCGGAACCTCGTACGGATTCTCGTCCGTGATCCGCTCGTACATCTCGAACAGATTTCCGTACCGCTCCTCGATCACATCGCGGCCGAGCCGCTTGATGGCGTCGGCGAAGTCGAGATAGACGCCGAGTCCTGAGTCTCCGACTCCCCTTCCCTCGTCGCAGACTTCCTTTACCGCGCGCGATGCGATGTCGCGCGGTGCGAGATTGCCGAAGCTCGGATATTTCCTCTCGAGAAAGTAGTCGCGCTCGTTCTCGGGAATCTGTCGCGGGTCACGCTTGTCCCCGGGTTTCTTTGAAACCCACACCCGCCCATCGTTTCGGAGCGACTCGCTCATCAGCGTCAGTTTCGACTGATATTCACCGCTGACCGGGATGCAGGTGGGATGAATCTGCGTGAAGCACGGATTCGCGAACGCCGCCCCGCGTTTGTACGCGCGCCAGATCGCCGTCGCGTTACATCCCTGCGCATTGGTCGACAGGTAGAACACGTTGCTGTACCCGCCGGTCGCGAGAACGACAGCGTCCGCGGCGTGGGATTCGATGGCGCCAGTGACCAGATCGCGGACGACGATGCCGCGCGCCTTGCCGTCGATGACGACGAGATCGAGCATCTCCGTGCGTGGATACATGGTCACGCCGCCGCCCGCGATCTGGCGCTCGAGAGCCTGATACGCGCCAAGCAGGAGCTGCTGCCCCGTCTGTCCGCGCGCGTAGAAGGTCCGCGACACCTGGGCGCCGCCGAACGACCGGTTGGAGAGCAGCCCGCCGTACTCTCGCGCGAACGGAACTCCCTGCGCCACACACTGGTCGATGATGTTCACGCTCAGCTCCGCGAGCCGGTAGACGTTGCCTTCGCGGGAGCGGAAGTCGCCGCCCTTGATCGTGTCGTAAAAAAGGCGGTAGATGCTGTCGCCGTCGTTCTGATAATTCTTGGCGGCGTTTATTCCGCCCTGCGCCGCGATGCTGTGCGCTCGACGCGGCGAGTCCTGGAAACAGAAGCACTTCACGTTGTAGCCCAGCTCGCTCATCGTTGCCGCGGCGGCACCGCCTGCCAATCCTGAGCCGACGACTATGATCGTATGCTTCCGCTTGTTCGCGGGGTTCACGAGCTTCATCTCAAAGCGGTGCCTGTTCCACTTCTGGGCAAGTGGCCCGGTGGGGATCCCGGCGTCCAGGCGCATGGTCATCGTACGATACCGGCGGCTACCGCTATCGGCACAGCGGTGAAGGCCGCCCACACGAGAAGGGCGATCGCGAAGGAGATACGGTGGTGCAAAGGCTCCGGCGATGGAGGGCTAACGCCAA
>JAYWBE010000026.1:0-2609 GCA_043781715.1 Gemmatimonadaceae bacterium | reverse complement strand
GAGGTATCGTTCTGTCCGTATCGGCTAGACTGACGATATACTTTAAATCGTTCCTGACTCTGGCGAGATCGAAATTGACCGCAGCTAAATCGGTCAGCAATGCATCGTGAGTGAAGTAGAAATTGTATTCTGCCTGCGCGGGCATGGGAACTATCATCCCATTCAAGTAATGAGCATTGGTCGCCAGGACTGCCTTTGACCACCGCGAAGTCAAATCCAAATCCTTGTTACCCGTAACGATTGCATTCTTGTCCAAAGATTCCTTCAAGATGTAATGCTTATACTCGTTGACTTCAGTTTTATAATTCGCCAACAAGAAATCCGTCTTGCCTTTCGCTTCGGCAATTGATGATGATCCTATAAGCTGAACGATGGTGATCGTTGAATCAGGAAGCAGGCGTTTGGTATAGCTGAATGCAGCAACGGGTTTGGCTGGTCTCTCTTTCGGAATCAGGGTTCGAGGAAGAGACCTCTCAGTGTTCAACCACCAATCATCGAGATTGGTAAAGCCGTTATTCTTGTCTTCACTGGTGGTAAAACTCGAAGGCTGCCAACCTGAATTCATGACAAAGATTTGCGCATTACCGGTTTCCGTAAAAGGATAGTTTGTCCTGATTATTGAGCCACTAGGTTGAAAGTCGGTGTAGGCGCTATCAATCAGTTTATAAGTGTGGCTGGTTCGAAGGGTTGTTTCCAATCTTGTATATACTTCGTATTCTTTTGTGGTTGCAGATGTATTGGTTACTGCATAAGTAACCACCATCGCCGGTTCATTCTTGGCAAATTCATAAGTGATGGTTATTTGACTGTCAGAATCATTTCCTTGGAAGGAAACGGAGTACGGTGTCTGAGAGACTTTATAAATGCGACGGGTGAGAAATCTCTTCGGAGAGGCGCCCACTTTCAATCCGAACGACATAATTCTAAACTTGTCGCGTGTCCAATAGTCCTCACTGATATCGATACTGTTTGCCACCGGATAGTAAAAGCTTATCCGGTTCAACAAGGGAAAGCTTTTATGAAGCTCGATACCCACGTAAGGGCTTCCGACTTCTATTTGACCAACTTCCTTCACACTTTTGATCGTTAGCAGTTCGGGATTGTGCCCGGTCACCGAAACGCTATCGACGGAGACGCGGGCGCCGGCAGGAGTGGACGCGACGGGAAGGACCTGCGATTTCCCGTGAGTGATCGTGGCGCACGCGGGGAGCGCGAGCAGAGTCACGACCAGAGCTGCGGCCCGCAACCCGCACTGGGCGGAGGCTAGGCGGAGGTGAGATAGCATGAGGCCTCTGTAGCGGTCAGGCTGGCGGTCTATGCGCAAAAGAAGTGAAGGCACAGTCCGCTCGCCGATGGAAGTCAAACCGAATTGGAGATGGCTCTTCCGTCCGCGGCGAACAGGTGCACACGCTCGGGCGGCACGCGAACCGTGATCGTCTCGCCAATGTTGGGCAGTCGATCGTTCGAGACAGATGCCATCATGCGGTCGCCGCCCCCCTCCACGTCGAAATGAACGTGGCTGATGCCACCGAGTCGTTCCACCAGTACAACGCGCCCTGTAAACACATCACTTGGTGGTCCGGCCCCCACCGATGGACCTCGAGAGGATTCGAGGCGGAGGTCCTCGGGACGTATCCCGAGCGTCAACGGCTCCGTGGCCTTTGCCTTTGCTGTTTTCTCGCGGGACACCATGACGTTGATACCTTCGGTGGTGAAGAACACCTGGCCATTGTCCTCCCGAAGGGCGCCCTCCACGAAATTCATTGGCGGGGTGCCGATGAAGCCCGCGACGAAGCGGTTGACGGGAGCACGATACAGGTCGATCGGCCGGCCAATCTGCTGTATGCGTCCATCCGCGAGCACGACGATACGGTCGCCGAGAGTCATCGCTTCCACCTGGTCGTGTGTGACGTAGATGGTTGTGGTTTTCAGCCGTCGCTGGAGGCCGCCGATCTCGATCCGCATCTGCGCTCGAAGGCCGGCGTCGAGGTTGGACAACGGCTCGTCGAACAGAAACACCTTGGGCTCGCGCACCATTGCGCGGCCCATCGCCACCCGCTGGCGCTGTCCGCCCGACAATTGCTTCGGCTTGCGATCGAGCAGCGGCGCGAGGCCCAGCATGCCCGCGGCCCACGTCACCCGCCGGTCGATCTCCTGCCGCGGGATCTTCCTGAGACGGAGTCCCAGCGAAAGATTCTCGCGCACGGTCATGTGAGGGTAAAGCCCGTAGTCCTGGAACACCATCGCCACGTCGCGCTCACGTGGCGGGAGTGCAGTCACATCGCGCTGATCGATGCGAATCGTCCCTGACGTCACTTCCTCGAGCCCGGCCACCATGCGCAAGATGGTCGATTTGCCCGAGCCCGAGCCGCCGACCAGCACCAGCAGCTCTCCATCGGCGACCACGAGATCGAAGTCCTCCACGACCGTGGAGTCGCCGAATCTCTTCCGCACGTGCTCGAAGGTGACTGACGGCATTATCCCTTGATCCCCGTGCCGGCCATGCTCTCTATGAAGTTCCGCTGGAGGAACATGTACGCGATCACGACAGGGACCACCAGCACCATCGCCGAAGCCAGCGACACGCCCACTGTTCCCGCGCCTCCACC
>JAYWBE010000025.1:0-2616 GCA_043781715.1 Gemmatimonadaceae bacterium | reverse complement strand
CGGTGAGCGCATCGGACAGCCGCGCGGCCTCACGGCTGGCCGGCGCCTTCAGCGGTACGGCGGGCACCGCCAGAGCTACGCCGCCAACGCCACCGATGTCGACGCCGCGCGTGAATCCCCGGATGCCACACACGCAGGAATCGGAAGAAGACGTCGCGAAATTCCGCGCCTGGCTCGACGGGCTCACGGGCGAGTGAGAATCGCTGTCATCAATGGCCCCAACCTCAATCTGCTCGGAGTGCGTGAGCCGGCTCTTTACGGGACGGAAACCCTCGCCGACATCGAGTCGCGTCTCTTGAAGGTCGCGAAGGAGCTCGGCGTCGAGCTCACATTCTCGCAGCACAGCGGGGAAGGGGAGATCGTCGACGCTGTTCACGCCTTGCGCGGTCGTGCCGACGGCGCGCTCGTGAACGCGGGAGCGTACAGTCACACCAGCCTCGCCATTCGCGACGCGCTTGCGGGAGTGAAAGTTCCTTTCGTGGAAGTCCATCTCACCAACATCTATGGGCGCGAGCCCGAGCGCCGTCGCTCGGCGCTGGCCGATGCGGCGCTTGCCGTCATCTGCGGCTTCGGCGCCTACGGATACGAGCTGGCACTGCGCGGATTGGTGAAGAGTCTTCCGGTTGCCGCCAATGGCTGATCGCCGACCCGCCCGCGTCGCCGCGCTCCGCGATGCGATCACCGCCGCCCACATCGATGCGCTCGTTCTCACGAGCCTTCCCAACGTGCGCTATCTCACCGGGTTCTCCGGCTCGAGCGCGCTCCTTCTCGTGACACAGCGGGACCTCCATTTGATCACCGACTTCCGCTACGACACGCAGGTGCGTGACGAAGTCGGCGATCTCGCGAAGGTCCGCATCGAAGCGCAAAGCCTGTGGACGGGATTATGGAATTTGGCTGCAGGCCTTACTGGCATTGAGGTAGTTGGATTCGAGTCCGCGCACGTGCTGCATCGCGACTTCCAGCGTTTGCTCACCGAGGGCACGCGTTGGCAGTGGCGGCCCCAGATCAATTTGGTCGAGGCGCTGCGCGAGTCGAAGGACGCGGACGAAGTCGCGCTCATCAGGCACGCTGGAGAGATCGCGATCCGCGCGCTGACCAGGACCATCAAGGAGATCCGTCCCGGATTGACCGAGCTCAACGTCGCTGGAATCCTCGAGCACTCGCTGCGCGACGAAGGGAGCGAGGAATTTCCATTCTCGGCGATCGTCGCATCTGGCCCCCGGGCGGCGCTTCCGCACGCGCGCGCATCGTCGCGCGTGATCGAGCGCGGTGATCTGCTGCTCCTCGATTTTGGCGCTCAGTACAAGGGCTACTGCTCCGACATTACGCGCACCATGGTGATCGGGCCCGCCTCGAGCGAGCAGCGCGAGATCTACGAGATTGTGAGGCACGCCAACGCCGTCGCCTCGAAATCGGTGCGGGCGGGAATGAAGGGACAGGATGCCGACGGTCTGGCTCGTCGCTACATTGAGGACCGGGGGTACGGCGACGCTTTCGGACACAGCCTCGGTCACGGGCTGGGACTCGAGGTGCACGAGGCGCCACGGCTGGCGAAAACCGTCGAGACCCTGCTGGGACAGGGCGCGGTGGTGACGATCGAGCCGGGAATCTACCGTCCGGGTTGGGGAGGGGTTCGCATCGAGGACGACGTTCACCTCGCCGCGAGCGGCCCGGAAATACTCACCGATTTCACCCGAGAGCTCCTCGAAGTAGCATGACCCCCGCTCCGGTGCCGACACCATCATACGCCCAATGACGATGATCGATCTCCGCTACGTGAAAAAGCTGGTGGAAATGCTCGACGAATCGAGTGTGGATTCGATCGAGATTTCGTCCGACAAGGGGATGAAGATCAGGATCTCGAAGACTCCGCAGCAGCGCGGAGCGGTGCAGATAGCGGCGCCGATGGCGATGCCCGCGCTGCTGCCGGCCGCTGTTCCCGTAGCGCACGCGGACGCGAATTCAGGCGCGGTCGAAGTGCCCAGGCTCGAGGCCGCGAAGTCGAAGTATCTGGAGGTGAAGTCGCCGATGGTCGGCACGTACTACAGCGCTCCCGAGCCGGGATCGAAGCCGTACCTCGCGGTCGGCGACCGAATCAGCAAGGGCCAGATAGTTTGCATTATCGAAGCAATGAAAATCATGAACGAGATCGAGTCCGAGTTCGACGGGGTGGTGAAGGAGATTCTCGCGCAGAACGCGCACCCCGTCGAATATGGCCAGGTCCTCCTCCGCGTAGATCCCAATGGCTGAAAAAATGGTTCCGCAGGCTCCAAAAATGACTCCGGCGGCTCCGAAGTCGGCCGCATCAGGACCGAGCTTCGATTACAAGGCCGTGCTACAGCACATGATCCAGTCGAACGCATCGGACCTTCACCTGAAAGTCGGGCGGTCCCCTACGCTCCGCATCGATGGCCACATGGTCTCCATGGAGCTGCCGGCGCTCAAGCAGGAAGACCTGCGCAGCCTTGCCGAGCAGATCATGGCGCCCAAGAACATCAAGGAGTTCTCCGAGCAGAAGGAGTCCGACTTCGCCCTCGCCGTGCCTGGTGTCGGCCGCTTCCGCGTCAACGCCTATCAGCAGCGCGGAACGATCGCCTATGCGCTCAGAACCGT
>JAYWBE010000024.1:0-2624 GCA_043781715.1 Gemmatimonadaceae bacterium | reverse complement strand
CTATTACGGTAGCAATCAGGTTCCGTTCTGAACGCCGCAGCTCGCACCCGGATACGTCGGGGCAGCGCTCGGGCTCTTGTCCCAATACATACGGGTCTCGTAGACGTCGGCGCCGCCCATCTGTGTAACCGCCGCATCCACTGATGCCTTGTTCACCGTGTACTCGAGAACACCATACTCGAACCGACGGGGAACGTTGGGTCGCGACGCATCGACTCCCGGAACGACAGTGGCGGGCTGGCAGGTGCGGCGCCACTCGGCCCACGCCTGTCCTCCATCACTGTAAAGCGCAACCCATTTCTGCTTCGCAATCTGAATCAGGCCCGCAGTGCCGGGTGTATAAACGACGCCCGGCTGTGTGAGGAACGTGGCAGTATTCGCCGCGCTGACACCCCACTGCGCAAGTGACTGCGTAATGCCGGCGTAGTAGTATTGCGCGGCGGCGCCCGGTAGGCCCGTGATCAGCCCACGCTCGGCTGCTTCCGCCAACGCGAAGTTGACTTCAGCCGCGGTCATAAGATACGAAGGCGTCGTCGCCCCCGCTCCTCCGAACGTGCCGTACGCAGTCTTCCCGGGGTAGAAGATCGCGCCCGGACGAGATGCGTTGATGCTGTAGTTCCCGGCCGCAGCGTGAGCTGGCGTCAGCGAGTTCGGCTGCCCGACGTACTTGGTTGGATCCGCGATGGTCGGTTGTGCGAAAATGGGAAGTCGCGGATCGTTGTTCGCCGCCAGAATGTCGACGAGTCTGTTGGACATGCGATGGTCATCGCGGCTCTTGAAGCTGTCAGCCCACGGATTGTTGTAGACTCCGTCACCCGGCCACTTGATCAACGCGTTGTCGGCGTTCGTCAGAATGAGACCGCCGGGGGCGTTGAACGCGGCCTGCATTTGCGCTGTCGCGGTGGTCGGATCGACGTTGATCAGACGCAACGCTAGACGCAGGCGCAGCGAGTTGGTGAACTTCTGCCATTTCGCCGGGCTGCCGCCATAGATTGGATCGGCGTTTCCCAGACTGTTGCTGGCGCCGGTTAAATCGGTTGCCGCCTTTGCCAGCACCTTGAAGAAGTCATCATAGATGTCCTTCTGCTTGTCGTACGCCGGCGAATAGCTCGCCGGAGTGGCGTCGGGTGCATCAGCCTGAAGCGCTTTGAAGTAGGGCACATCGCCCCAGGTGTCCGTCAGATAAGCGAACCCCCACGTCTGCAGCGCCCGGGCCGTTGCGTACGTGCCAGGATTGGCAGCCGCCGTTCCCTTCGCGATGATCTGCGTGAAGTCCTTCAATTCTCCCGAGTAGGCTCCGTTGAAGGATCCCTCGGTATCGCCGGAGTGAAGGCGGAGGTACCGATCCTCATCGTTGTACTGCACTTCGGCCAGATGCTGCGCGACCCACTCGGTCTCACGCAGATCGTAACCGCTACCCAGCCACCGAGCCACGGAGAGCCGCGCCGCGTTGGTGAATAGAGGGCCCGGAGGCGCATCTTCCGGGGCGTTTGGATTCTTGTTCAAATCGGTCAGCTTGTCCGAGTTGCACGCCGACGCCACGAAAGCGAAAGCGAGCCCGGTGCCGACTCTCAGGATTTTGCTATTGATCATTGTTCCTTTGTCTCGGTAAGGGGTTACGGCGTGATGCGGAGGCTGAGCCCCCACACCCGTGCATTCGGGAGTGCGGCGAACTCGATTCCCTGATAGTTGCCGGTGGTGTACGAGAACTCAGGATCGATGTTCGGAACCTTCGTCCAGGTCTTCAGGTTGCGGCCTGTCAGCGCCAGGTTCACCGAGCTCGCATTGAACCGGTTCACGAAGCCACTCGGCAGGTCGACACCGAAGCGGAGCTCACGAAGTTTCACGTAGCTCGCATCGTACACGTACGGGTCGATCGCGGGATAGATCGACTGGAAATACATTTCCGAGGTGACGTTGATCGTGTTGGGTAGGCCGGTAGCCTCGTCAATTCCCTTCACGACGATCCCCGGCTTGTCCCAATCAACTTCACGTCCCAAGAGTGTCCGTGCCAACACGCCCGTGTTGTCACTGAACATGTTCGTCACGCTGTAGATATTCCCGCCACGTCGGATGTCGAGCAGACCATACAGCGTCATGCCCTTGTACGTGATGGTGTTGCCCCAGCCGCCTGTCCACTTGGGCTGAATGTTGCCGAAATGGACGGTCGGAGATGCCGTCGGCTGCGGCAGGCCGCCAGACAACAAAAGATTGCCGACCGAATCCTTCACGAAGCCTTTTCCGTAAATGGCGCCGTAGGGCTCGCCAAGACGGGCTTCGATCCTTCCGTTCCACAGAGATCCGAGAAGAATGGTGCTTACGCCCGGGGCTAGCTCTGTCACCATGCTCTTGTTGCGTCCGTAGTTGAGCGTAGTGTTCCAGCTGAACCCGTTGTCCAGCTGGATCGGTGTAATTCCGAGCAGTGCATCGACGCCTTTGTTCGTGATCTTTCCGGCGTTGACCGCCTTCGAGTTGAATCCTGAAGCTGGCGAGATCGGCGCGTTGAAGATCTGGTTTCTGGTGAACTTCGAGTAAACGCTGCCGTCGAAGGTCACGCGTCCGTCCAGAAAGGAGAGCTCCGCTCCGAATTCGTCGGAGTGGGTGATCTCGGGCTTCAGGTCGGC
>JAYWBE010000023.1:0-2627 GCA_043781715.1 Gemmatimonadaceae bacterium | reverse complement strand
CGACGTTCGACATCGGCGTCTCCTGGCTTATGGCTTTTCGGGTGGCGGCGTAGTAGCGCCCATACGCTTCTGCATCTGCTCCATCGTCTGGAGCGTCTTGCCCATGTCCTTGGACATCGCCGCCATGTGCTCCTGCATGTCGTCCATGTCGTGCTGCATCGCGCGATCCTTCATCATCTGCTGATCCTTCATCATCGTCTGCATCTGTCCCATGAGCCCTTTCATCTGTGTCGTCATGGCATTCATGTGATCGGCCATCTGCGGCATCGCAGTGTGCGCGGCGCTCATCTGCCCGCCCTGCATCTGTCCCATCTGCTGCTTCATTTGCTGTTGCATCTGCTGTGAGCGCTGGCCCATGTCGGACATTTGACGCATCATGTCCTGCATCTGCCCCATGTGCTGCTGCATGTGCTGCTGTTGCGTTCCCTGCATCATCCCCGGCATCTGTGCGACGACGGGCGTGGCAATCGCCAGAGCAGCGATCGCCACCAGTTTGAGAAAGGTCCGATAGTGTGACACGTGAAGCTCCCTGGATCGACGTGAGTGTGGACACGCGTGATTTTCGGAGTGCTTCACCGAATTCTCACGGCACTGTCTCTGGGATGATAATTCCATGCGCCACGGCTCACAGTCGGGGAATCCAGCTTCCTCCGTCAGGCAATCCCGCACGCTGCAACACGTATCACTTCTTTTCGAGCGTGTGGATTTCCTCCACCACAGCTTAGCGTCGTTGCGTGGGCGCGGCATGCTCAGCGGCGCGGGAGGTTTCTGCCTACCCAGGTCACAAAGGCAGGGCCCCCGGCGCGCAACCGCGCGACGGGGGCCCGTCACATCATCGTGATTGTCTATTTGCTCTTTTTCGATGGCAGCGTGCGGACGTACTTGAGGACTGCCTCCATTTCCTCGTGGTTCAATCGGTCACCGAACGACTTCATGTCTTTCCCGGCACCGTGCTTCATCACGGCGAGGACCGAATCGTCGGGGATCCGCGCCATTAAGGCCGAATCATTCAGCGCTTTGATCTTCGGGTACTTCTGCTTCGTTTCCGACGACGGCTCGCCGGTTGCGCCGTGACACTGCCGGCAGTTCTTGAGGTAGAGCGTGCGCCCATCGGGATCCGCCCGCGGAGTTTGACTCCGCGCTGAGCTCAGCGATACGATCCCCAAGACCGCGCCCGCGGCGAGGATGATAGGATACGGAACTCTCATAATGCATTCCTCTTCAGGTGAATCTCTCTCAGACGATAAAACGCCGACGCCACGCGGTCGCGGGCGACGACTAGAAATTGAGCATTGCTTCCAGCGTGAGCCCGTGCCGTTTCAAACTGGCCGGCGCGTGCGGACTGTCGAGCGTATACTCCGCTGCCATGCGCAGATACTCGGGCAGGTTTATCGGGAGTACGCCTCCGAGCACATAGCGTGTGTTTCCCGTGTTCGCGATGTCGCGGTTGGAGTTAACGTAATCTAACCGTCCGAACGCCGTCAGCGTACTCGGGAACGTGTACCCCGCGTAGCCCCAGAAGCCCGACCCGTTGACCGAGGTCGCACTGAACGTCGGTCCGACCGGGAGATCGGTGTCCTTGCCGTACACGTACCCGCCGAGGAACTCGACTGTACCGAAAATCTTGTTGGCTGACACAGCAAAGCGGTTGAAGTGGCTGGTGATGCCGCTGGTGGGATCGAGGCCGTCGATCGAGCCGACGTAAGCGATGGCGGTGAGGCCGGAGCCATTGTTATCGTAGATGAATTGGTCGATGGCTGCGAAGTCCTTGTGGCGCGGAGACCCGGCCGCGTCTCCCATTCCCTCGGCGTTGACGCCATTGAGCACTTCGAACGAGAGTCGGTTCTTGCCCCCGACGTAAAACGCTTCTAATCCCCGTTGGTGGGCCCCGAAGTTGAACGGAACGCCGCCCTCGGTCAGTGGCTCGTCGAGCGGGGATGCAATGCTAATACCGGTCGCCCGGTCAAAGCCGGCGACGCCGCCTTCGAGCAGCCAGTGCATCTGGCCGACGCGGGCACCGCCGAACGAGTTCGGCTTGCCCCACACGCCGTAAACGTTGTTCACCAACTCCACTCCGTCCGAGGAGTGCGCGAACTCGAGGAATACGCCGAAGGATTTGCCGATCGGCCCGCCGGCAAAGATCGTCGCATTATCGAGGACGAACGCATTCACGTCGGCCGGTTGCGACTGCGTCTTCTGCCAGACGTACCGCATGTTGAATCGGGCCGCGAGATACTCTGAGATCTGTTTGACTTCCTGGTTCTCGCCGATTTCCTCGGGCAGTCGGTAACCAGCCCACTTGAACGCGAAGCCTTTCGCGTTGAGGCGCGGAACCGCCGGTCCGTGGCACCCGGAACAGTTCATGTTGTATTTCCGGGCCCACGCGGGAATGGCCTGTGCTTCGCTCACCGGCAGTACCGCCGCCCCGAGTACGAGTGTAATCACCCACCGTGTTATGCGCATTTAGAATCTCCTGAATCTGTAAATGGTTTCACCACCCTTCATCAATACGACGACCGGCGCGCGGGCTCGGGCTGCCGCTCCTACGGGCTTCGCTTGGAATCATTTGACGAGGCTTTCTTGATCTCGGGGAACGTGTCCTGGATGTCCGGCCGGGCCGCATGCCC
>JAYWBE010000022.1:0-8107 GCA_043781715.1 Gemmatimonadaceae bacterium | reverse complement strand
CCGGGTTGATTCGCCTCGAGGTACAGCGACGCATCACCATGTTTCTCGAGCCACCCGACTGGCTGCCCGCCGCCGGGCAGGGCGCAATCGCAATCCAGACGCGGCTCGACGACACCTGGATGGGAGACCTTCTGCGTCCGCTCGATCACGAGCCGACGTCTATCGCGACGCGCGCCGAGCGCGCCTTCCTGGCGGCCCTCGACGGCGGCTGCCAGGTCCCGATCGGCGCCCTGGTGAGCGACGCCGGTGGCGTGCCTACATTATATGGTATGCTCGCGGATCTGAGCGGCAGGCACATTGTCCGCGGCTCCCGCCCGCTCGACCTGAGATCTCCCGAGTCAACCGGCGAGGCGCTCGCCGCCGAAATCCGGTCCCGCGGAGGCACCAGTCTCCTCGTAGAGCTTCGTCAACTATCCAAACTTCCCGCTCCACAGCCAGAGTAAGAATGTCCAGTTTTCCGCACTATCGTCCGCGCCGCCTGCGCCGGACCGCCGCCCTTCGAAACCTCGTTCGCGAGACGCACCTCGCCCCATCACAGCTCGTTCTACCCGTCTTCGTGCGCGATGGGAAGAAACTTCGTCGGCCGGTTGGATCGATGCCCGGCGTGAATCAGACGTCGGTCGACGAAATGCTTCGTGATGCGGAAGCGGCGGCGAAGGCGAAAGTCGGCGGCATCATTCTTTTCGGCGTGCCCGAGACGAAAGACGCGACGGGCTCGGCCGCATGGGATGAGAAGGGCGCGGTGCAGCTGGGAGTTCGCGCGCTCAAGAAAGAGATTCCTGAGCTGGTCGTCATCACGGACGTCTGCATGTGCGAGTACACAGATCATGGCCATTGCGGAGTTCTGAAGAACGGCGATGTCGACAACGACGCGACGCTCGAGCTGCTGTCCCGCGCCGCGCTCTCGCACGCGCGCGCGGGGGCGGACATCGTCGCGCCCAGCGACATGATGGATGGCCGAGTCCAAGCTATTCGCACCTCGCTGGACGCTGCGGGGTTTATCGACGTCTCCATCCTCAGCTATGCGGCGAAGTACGCGTCGGCGTATTACGGTCCATTTCGCGAAGCCGCCGAGTCGGCGCCCAAGACCGGAGACCGCCGCGGCTACCAGATGGATCCCGGGAATGCACAGGAAGCCATGCGCGAGGTCTTGGCCGACATCGAGGAAGGCGCCGACGCGGTGATGGTGAAGCCCGCCGGTCCGTACCTCGATATCGTCTCGCGGGTAAAGGCGGAGACGGGCTATCCGGTCGGCGCCTACCAGGTGAGCGGGGAATACGCGATGATCTGCGCCGCAGCCGAGCGCGGCTGGATAGAAAGGGAGCGCGTGATGATGGAGTCGCTGCTCGGCATCCGCCGCGCCGGCGCGGATTTCATCGTCACCTACTTCGCCACCGAAGCCGCCAACAAGCTCTGACAGGGGATGAAACTTGACGGAATGCTGCTGATCGTGATTGGAAATCTTCTCCCGCGTGCACGGCCGAATTGGTTTGTGGGGATCCGGACGCCATGGACGCTCTCGAGCGATCGCGTCTGGGAGAAAACGCACCGCTTTGGCGGACGGGTGTTCGTGGCAGGCGGGCTCCTCATCACCATAGCGGCGTTGCTGTGGGTCCAGCGGGTCCACGTTGTTCTCATTGCGGTGGTGCTTATCGCCACATCGTCAGTGCTCATCTATTCCTATCTCGAATGGAAACGCAAGCAGTCGCCGGGGAGCCCCGCAGGCTAGAACGGTTTGCCACGCAGAGCTTGCGCGGGCGACATCGAACTCATTCTCAAAGGCCCATGAAATCGCTCAGCTTCTTTTCACTCTCGTCATTGGCCGTACTTTCGCTCGGCTCGATCTTGGTGGCTCAGACAGCGGGCGCGGTCAGTGCTCCACCTCAGACTGCGGCGGCGGCGATCGACACCGTTCCCCCAAGAACTGTGATCGAGACGCCGTTCACGATTCAAAGCGGGACGCTGACGCTGCCGGGCACACTCACGCTCCCGGTTAAGTACAGCCGCAGGATTCCAGTCGCGCTGATCGTGGCCGGGTCCGGGCCCACGGACCGGAATGGCAATTCCGCCGGCGCGTTGAAGGCGCAGAACAACTCCAATCTCTACGCCATCCTCGCCTGGCAGCTGGCCAACGCCGGCATCGCGTCCGTGCGCTACGACAAGCGAGTGATCGGTGACAATCTCCAGAAAGTGGATCTGCCCTCGACCTCGATCGACGATTTCATCGCCGACGCGATCGCGGGCGCCAGGACACTTGTCGCCGACCGCAGGTTCTCGAAAGTCATTCTGATCGGACACAGCGAGGGCGCCGAGCTGGTTCTTCAGGCCGTGAATCGTGGCGCGCCCACGGCTGGAATTGTGATGATGGCGGGGGCGGGCAGGTCGATCCTGCCAGTGCTGCGGGAGCAGATCTCCAAACAGCTTCCGCCCGCGGAGATCATGAAATGGGACTCGGCATCAGCCCGGTACCTGCGCGGCGAGGATCCCGGAGACGTGCACCCGGGCCTCAGATCGTTGCTGCAGCCGACAAATCGCAAGTTCATGCAGAGCTGGGTGAAGTACGATCCGGCCGCGGAGATCGCGAAGGTCAAAGTTCCAGTGCTGATCGTGCAGGGTGGACGCGACATTCAGATCAGTGAGGCCGACGCGCGCGCTCTCAAAGCGGCGCAGCCCGCCGCGAAGCTGGTGCTGATTCCCGCCGCCAACCACGTTTTCAGAGCAGCCAGCACCGATGACCGCATGGCGCAGATGAAGCTTTACAATGATCCGACGATTCCCATTGTTCCCGAGCTGACGCGCGCGATCGTTGAGTGGATTGGCAAACTGAAATAACCGTTGGCGCGAACGGAAAGTAGGTTGTTTGTCTTCGAAGGGAGCACCCAGCCTGGAGCGGGGGGCGCCCCCGCCCCCGCGCGGTTAAGTTGTACGCTCCCCCACGAACTACCTGAAATGCGCTATAGGCCGTTCCCCGGGACCGACATCAAGGCGAGCGAGGTCGGCTTCGGCACCTGGACCCTCTCCACCGGCTGGTGGGGCGAGAAGACCGATGACGAAGCGGCGGAGATGCTGCGCGCGGCCCACTCGGATTTCGGCATCAACTTCTTCGACACGGCAGACACCTACGGCAATGGTCGCGGTGAGCGGCAGCTGGCGCAGGCTTTCCGCGGAAAGCGGGACGACGTGTTATACTCGACGAAGATCGGGTACGACATTTACGATCCCGCCGCCCAGTCCGGCCGCCGCGGACAGAACGAGCTGCCGCAGAAGTTCGATCGCGACTATATGCGCTTCGCGCTCGACAAGTGTCTCGAGCGGCTCGAGACGGACCACGTCGACGTGCTCCAGCTTCACAACATCAAGATGGAGCACGTGCGCGACTCTGCGATCTGGCAGGCGCTCCGCGAGATGCAGGGCGAAGGGCTGATCAGCGTCTGGGGCGCCGCCTTTGGTCCCGCGATAGGGTGGCTGTACGAAGCGGTGGAGCTGTGCGAGCGGGAGGGCGATATCGGGACCATTCAGATGATCTGGAACGTGCTCGAGCAGCATCCCGGAACCGGGATGATAGAAGCGGCCAGAGAATTCGCCCCCAACTGCTGCTTCAACATCCGCGTCACTCACGCATCCGGGATGCTGGAAGGGAAGTACGCGGAAGACACCGTGTTCCCGGCCAACGACCACCGGCGGCACCGTCCGCGCTCCTGGCTCACCAATGGCCTGAAGAAGATTCGCACGCTCGATTTTCTGACCACGGAGATGTCCATGGGGCAGGCGGCACTCAAGTGGCTGCTGGCCGAGCCGCGAGTGGTCACGACGCTGCCCAACATCTACGACCTGGAGCAGCTCCGGGAATTCGCCGAGGCGTCGGACAAGCCGGAGCTCTCGACCGCGCAGATGGAGCGCGTGGCAGAGCTGGCCGAGCACAATTTTGGCGTTGACGAAGAGCCCATGAGCTACAAGGGCACGATGGAGCGGGTGACCACGTGATCAATCCATGGCACGATCTCCCGGCCGGGATACATCCACCCGACAACGTGACGGCGGTGATCGAGATTCCGCGCGGCAGCAGGAACAAGTACGAACTGGACAAGGCCACGGGCATGATTCGCCTGGATCGGGTTCTCTATTCCGCCGTTCACTATCCTGGCGACTACGGACTCATTCCCCGTACGTTGCACGAGGATGGCGACCCGCTCGACGTGCTGGTCCACATCAACGAGCCTACTTTTCCGGGATGCCAGATCGACTGCCGCCCGCTGGGCGTGCTCAGGATGCGAGACCGAGGCGAGCCCGACGACAAGATTCTCGCGGTGCCGTGTCACGATCCGTACTACCACGAGTACTTCGACATCGCCGATCTTTCTCAGCATTACTTGAAGGAAGTGGAGCACTTCTTCCATATCTACAAGGATCTCGAAGGGAAGCGCGTGGAGATAGTCGGTTGGGAGAAGAGCGAAGTGGCGGCGAACGTGATCAACGAATCGATCGCGCGCTATCAGGAAAAATTCCATCAGGTGGGTACTTGATCATTCGGCGCTCCGGCCACGCGGCCGGCGGCGGAGGACGATAATGAACAGGCAGCGGCGGATACTGGGCTCAATCGCGGTCATCACAGTTCTCGCTTCGCTCGCGTCTGCGTGCAACAGAGACGACGACAAGGCGGTGAAGGGCCGAAACGGACCGAATGGAGTCGCGCACGACAGCGTCAGCGATCTCGCCCTCAGCGAAGAGGGACTCGGCCAGATTCAGATCGGAATGAACCTGGACGACGCCGTCAATATGGGTCTTCTCAACGAGAACCCGACCATGAACCCAGCGTGCGACTTCGTGTTCCCGGCAGTGGGAGCGGGCATACCCGAGGGGGTGAGCGTGATGGTGGTCAAGGGAAAGATCGCGCGCATTGACGTCGATACCGGATCAGTCACCACCGAGGACGGCGTGAAGATCGGCGACACCGAAGACCGCATAAAGAGCATCTACGGCGACGAGGTGAAGCTCGAGCCGCACAAGTACATCGAGGGCGGACACTACATGACAGTTGTGGGCGACAGCGCCAGCGCCGCCGGAAGGGCGCTCGTCTTCGAGACCGATGGCAAGCGCGTGACGATGTTTCGCGGCGGGCGCCTTCCCGAGGTAAAGTGGGTCGAAGGCTGTAGCTAGTGCTGCGTACCCTGTTCGGACTGCACCGCAGGGTCAACCGTCGCGTCTACCTCGTGACGGGAATCGGTCTGATGCTCCTCAAATACGTCGTGGCGATATACCCCAGGGGTACTGGCGCGCGATGAGCGAGGTCCTACTTCACCGCATTCATCTGCGAGTTCTGGAGCAGGTAATGCGTGAATCGGAATTTGCGGCGAAAGCCGATGTCGTGCCGTCAACGAATTAGAAAAGGAACGATCTGGTGACGCGAACATTCCTGACGGCAGATTGGCGCTACCTCGCGATGCTCAACTTCGAGGTTGATCCCGGCGTTCTCAGGCCCCACCTGCCGAGGGGAACAAAGCTCGACGACCATGGAGGCCGTTATTTCGTGAGTCTGGTCGCGTTCCTCTTTCTGGACACTCACGTCCTGACGCTGCCGGCGTTCTTCCATCAGAACTTCGAGGAAGTGAACCTCCGCTTCTACGTCCAGCGAATGGTCGGCAAGGAATCGCGCGCGGGAGTGGTGTTCATCCGCGAGATGGTCCCCCTTCCGCTCGTGGCCGGGACTGCGAGGCTCACCTACAACGAGCCGTATCGCACTGTCCCAATGGGGCACACCATCGTCGACACCGACGGCGAGCTCCAGAGCGTCGAATACCTTTTCGGCGGCCCGCGCGACCGCTGCCGCCTGGCGCTCCACATCGATGGACCCGCGCAGGACATGAAACCCGGCTCGGACGAAGAGTTTCTCTCCGCGCGGGGGTGGGGGTACACGAGACAGCGCGACGGCGGCACGATCGAGTATCGGGTCGAGCACGCGCGGTGGCATGTCTGGGCCGAAGCGCGGTGGGAGCTCGAGGGCCCACTTGGGGAATTCTACGACGAGCCGTTTGCAAGTATAATCTCAGGAGCTCCTGCATCCGCTTTTATCGCGGACGGATCCGCGGTGGCGGTGCACATGCCGGAGCGAATCGCGTAACTCATTGCCATCACTGCCATGACCACTACCGTTCAGGAAACCGACCTGCGCTATCCGGTCGGGAAATTCGACTTCGAGATACCGATCAACGAGGCCGATTACCCGATGCTGATCGCCGCGATCGCCGAGACCCCTGGTGCGTTGCGAGCAGCAGTCGCGGGACTCTCCCGCGATCAGCTCGAAACGCGATACCGGCCCGGCGGCTGGACCGTAAAGCAGGTGGCTCATCACGTCCCCGACAGCCATCTGAACGCGTACACACGCTTCAAGCTCGCCCTTACCGAACACGAGCCCACGATCAAGCCGTATGACGAGGCCGCGTGGGCCGAGCTCGCTGATTCGCAAAAGGTGCCGATTGAGGTCTCGCTCGATCTGCTCGACGCGCTGCACCTGCGCTGGGTGGCCCTTCTCCGGTCGATGGATCCCGCTGCCTTCAACCGCGGATTGCGGCATCCGGAACACGGGCGGGTACTTACACTAAAGCAAATGCTTGCATTGTATGCGTGGCACGGGCGGCATCACGTCGCGCACATCACTTCATTGAAAAAGCGGGAGGGCTGGTGACGGAGCTGGCAACTTTTGGAGCGGGCTGTTTCTGGGGAGTCGAGGTCACATTCAGAAACACTCCCGGCGTCCGGGACGCGCTCGTCGGCTACCTGGGTGGCACGCTGGCTAACCCGACGTACAAGGATGTGTGCACCGGACGAACGGGACACGCCGAGGTGGTACAGGTGGAGTACGATCCCGCCGAAGTCAGCTACGACAAGCTTCTCGATGTGTTCTGGGAGAATCACAACCCGACGACACTCAACCGCCAGGGTCCCGACGTGGGCACGCAGTACCGCTCCGCCATTTTCTACCACACCCCCCCGCAGAAGCGTGCGGCCGAGAAGTCGAAGGCGCAACTCGAGGCGAGCGGTCGATTCCGCCGCCCGGTTGTCACCGAAATCACCGAGGCGACAACGTTCTATCCGGCCGAGGACTACCATCAGCGTTATCTGGAGAAGCGCGGACTGGCAAGCTGTCACGTCTAGCTCCGCGACGAGCGCCAGCGGATAGCCGGCACCACTCGGGCGCGGCACCGTGCTTGCCTCATTTCTTCCAACAACTCGAAGACGGTGCATGTGAGACGCAAAAGCAATTCGCGGCGGACGACCTGGCTCCTGGTCGGGGCGGGAGCCGCCATGGTGGCGGGGAGATTGATGGAGCGTGGACTGGAGAGCGGGTGGCGCGCCTGGAAGGACGAGGAGCCTCCCCGCTTCAAGAAAGGCGATAGCTGGTCCCAGGCGCTGGCTTGGACGGCACTGTCCGCGGCGGCGGTGGCGACCGCGGAGCTCGTCGCGCGGCGCAGCGCTCAGTTGGGCCTCAGGCAGCTGAGCGGCAAGCGCGCCCCGGTGGGGCTGTGAAGCATTCCCCCGCATTCCTCAAGCTCGTCGACGACGCGATCTCGCGCGTCCGCGAGGTCGACGTGGATGAAGCGCGTCGCAAGCTCGAGAGTGGGAAAGCGAAGCTCATCGACGTGCGCGAGGAGAGCGAATGGGAGGCCGGGCATGCGCGCGGCGCCGAGCACATGGGGAAGGGCGTGATCGAGCGCGACATCGAGCAGCGCGTTCCGGACAAGACCGCCGAGCTGATTCTCTACTGCGGCGGCGGTTTTCGCTCCGCGCTGGCGGCGGACAACCTACAGAAAATGGGATATACCAACGTCGCGTCGATGGCGGGCGGTTGGCGCGCGTGGCAGGCTGCGGGCGCGCCGATGGAGCCCTCGCGCTGACCTAGAGTGTAGAGCGCAGGGCGCTCAGGGGCATCCACAAGACCGATGCAGGAAGAGTGCGGCAAAGTACTTGCCAAGACAAAGTAACTTCCTATCTTGAAGCCGCTACCCCTCACGGAGAGTGGATGTTGAAATTGCTCGTGATGCTCGCGTCGATCGCAAACTGCGCCGGCGGGCTGGTGCTGATCGGTACCTGGGCAACGATGTGGCAGCGC
>JAYWBE010000021.1:0-8130 GCA_043781715.1 Gemmatimonadaceae bacterium | reverse complement strand
GGGCCGGCGATGCTGGAGAGGCCGAAGACGGCGCCGAAGATTCCCTGATAGCGTCCGCGGTCGCGCGGCGGCACGATGTCTCCCACCACGGCCTGGGTCGTGACTACGAGCCCGCCGCCGCCCAGGCCCTGGATCGCGCGAAACACAATCAGCTGCGTCATGTTCTGACTCAGTCCGCACAGCGCCGAACCGACGAGAAAGAACACGATCGCCGACTGCATCACGATCTTGCGCCCGTACAGGTCGCCGAGCTTGCCGTAGACCGGCGTGACGATGGTTTGCGCCAGCAGATATCCGGTCACGACCCACGCCAGGTGCTCGAGTCCGCCCAGCTCGCTCACGATCGTCGGGAGCGCGGTCGAGACAATAGTGGAGTCGAGTGCAGCGAGCAGCATCGCCAGGACGAGACCGCTGAACGCGATCAGTATCTGACGATGACTGAGCGCGGCGGGGGCAGCTGGATTCTGCGTCGCTTCCGTCATCGTGTTACCGCCGCATTCGCGCTGTGCATATCCGACGCGATTGTTTCGGTCTCCCGCCGCACCACAGGCGCGACCTTCGTCCCGAGCAGCTCGATCGACCTCATGACCTTGGCGTGCGGCATCGTGCCGACACTCATCTGCGCGAGAAAGCGCTGGTGCCCGAAGATCTTGTACTGGAAAAGAATCTTGTCGATCACTTCCTCGGGACTTCCGACGAGCAGCGAACCGCGCGGCGAGCGAAGCATTTCGAATTGCTCGCGCGTCGTCGGGGGCCATCCGCGCTCACGCCCGATCTTCGTCATCACGTAGGCGTACGACGGGAAGAACTCGTCGGCGGCCTGCTTCGAATCGTCGGCGATGTAAGCGTGCGAGTTGATGCTCACCGCGAGGTTCGAAAGGTCATGTCCGGTTTTGACGGCCGTTTCGCGATACAGCGCGACGAGGGACGCGAACCGCTCCGGTGCGCCGCCGATGATCGCGAGCGCCATTGGCAAGCCAAGTGTCGCGGCACGCACGACGGACTGCGGTGTGCCTCCAACCGCGATCCAGACCGGGAGCCTGTCCTGAAGTGGGCGGGGATAGACTCCGAGGTTTTGCAGCGACGCCCGGTGCTCACCTGACCACGTCACGCGCTCGCCTTCAATGAGCTTCAGCAGCAGCTCCAGCTTTTCGCCGAACAGCTCATCGTAGTCATCGAGGTCGTAGCCGAAGAGGGGGAACGATTCGATGAACGACCCTCGCCCCGCCATGATCTCCGCGCGGCCGCCCGAGAGCAGGTCGAGCGTGGCGAAGTCCTGAAATACGCGTACCGGATCGTCGGAGCTCAGAACCGTGACGGCGCTCGTCAGGCGAATTCTTTTCGTGTGTTCGGCAGCGGCAGCCAGGACCACCGCGGGAGCCGACACCGCGAAGTCGGGGCGATGATGCTCGCCGACCCCGAACACGTCGAGCCCGACCTGGTCGGCGAGCTCGATCTCCTCGATGAGGTCACGAAGCCGCTGAGCCGCGGTCACCGTGCGTCCGGTGACCGGATCAGGCGTTGTCTCAGCGAATGTGTAGATACCTATCTGCATCTATCTCGCTTTTCACTAAGGTCCACGTCGTGGAATCGCGGCCTGTCCCCTGGTGGAACGCGGAGCGACAAGTCAGACCGTCGGTGTTGTCGGCTTTTTCCTGAGGAGAAGACTAGCAAGACCGCCAATCACCCGAAAAGTTTTTGAGCCACGTGAGCGACCATTACCAGGCCGAAGATCAGGCGAATGAGCAATAAGCCAAACAGCTGCGAGTAATCGGATGCAATGGCCATGAGCACACTCGCGGCGACGGTTGCCAGTCATTCAGCACCGTCCATTCCACTCGCTAATCGGGGGGATTGCAGCCAAGGATCTTGAGCGCCAGACACGCCGCGCCAAACCCGTTGTCGATGTTCACAACCGCCACGCCGGGGCTGCAGCTGGCGAGCATCGTGTTGAGCGCGACCATCCCGCCCTGAGCAACACCGGTTCCGACTGAAGTGGGAACTCCGATTACCGGCGCGTGGAGCAAACCGGCGATGACTGCCGGCAGCGCCCCGTCCATCCCCGCGACGACGATGCACACGCGAGCCGAAGCAAGCTCCGGCAAAATGGATTGAAGACGATGTATCCCCGCGACGCCGACATCGAAGTGAGTCGACGTCGGGATACCCATCGCGTCGAGAGTAGTCGCCGCTTCCAGGGCAACCGGGATGTCGGCGGTTCCCGCTGTGACGACGGGCACTACCGGCATCTTCCTCTTTGCGCGAGGGTTGCGGACGGCCATGCGCGCTTCCGGATAGATAGTCGCAAGATCCCTGAGGACCTCCATCTGCTCCTCGCTCAAACGCGACGCCATGCGAAGGTCAGTCGTGTTCTCGAAGATCTGGCGCAGATGCGCGGGCTTCTTCCCGGGACCATAAACGACTTCTGGAACCCCTGTGCGCGACTCGCGATCCCGGTCCCAGCGAACTTCCGTCATGACGCCACCATGGGAAGCGAGAGACTGCCGCTCTGGAGTCCGCCCAAATCGAGCGCGACGAACTTGAATCCGGCCCTCCTGCATGCCCGTCGCAGCTCTCCCCGGAACGGATCAGTGACGACACGCTCGAACATCTCGGCCGGTATCTCCAGGCGAACGACGGCCTCGTGCCAGCGCGCGCGCGCGGGCCAGACGTCGTGGAGTCGCAGAAATTCTTCGACTGCTTCGATTTGCGCCAGCTTCTCCGGAGTCACTTCGATTCCGACCGGCACCCTGCTGGCGAGGCAAGGAGCAGCCGGCTTCTCGGCGTTCGACAGATTCCATTGCCGCGCGAGGGCGCGTACGTCCGACTTGTTGAATCCGGCGTCGACTAGCGGGGCGACGACTCCATGTTCCATCGCCGCCTGGAGCCCAGGCCGGTGCTCACCCAGGTCATCGATGTGCGTTCCCACGAAGGTCACCTCTTCAGAGTTTCTCGTCGCGGCGAGTGCCTGAACCGTGTCGTAGAGCGCGCTCTTGCAGAAATAGCACCGATTACCAGCGTTCGCCCGATATCCGGCGAGCTCCATCTCGCTGGTCTCGACTTCCTCGACGCGCGCGCCGATCTCGCCGGCGATCCGATGCGCATCGGCGCGCTCCGCCGCGGCGAGTGAAGGACTTACGCCGAGCAGAGCGACCGTTTCGATCCCCGCTCGCACCGAGGCTGCAAGCACGACGGTCGAGTCGATGCCGCCCGAGTAGCACACATAGGCGACGCGGTCGCGAGCGGCCATGCGAACTGCCGCGATGAGTCTCTCCTCGAGCTCCAACCTATCTTCCTCGCGACGCCGACGAGCCGGGATCGGCGTCGTTGAGCGCGCTCATCACCTCCGAGCGGATCTCTGCCAGTGGTCGCGAAGTTTCTTCCGCGACACGACGTAAATCGTCGAACTCAGGCTTCGCCCTCTGCGTGCCGTCCGGAAGTGTCGCGACCTTGACGCGGATGTCCCGTCCATCGAATCGAACGAGACGCGACTCGCGCTCGAGCGCATTCCGCACCACGTCGAACGTCTTCACTCCCAGCGTCGTGAACTGAAGGAAGATCTTCTCCTCGAGCCGGGCGAGGTCCGAACTCTGTACGAGCGCCTCGACGCGAGTCCCAAGTCTCCCTTTTTTCATGGTCGTGTGCAGGAGTACCACGTCCAGCGCCCCCTCGGCGCGCAGGACATCGGCGGCGCCCGCGAGCTCCTCCGGCGACATGTCGTCGATGTCAGCGCTCAACACGTGGAGATGCTCCGTGTGCACGTGCTCGTGGCGATGATGATGGTGGTGATCGTGATGATCGACGGCGGCTTCGCCGAGAATTATTCGGAGCGCGTTGAGCTGCCCGTGGATGTCGCGCGTGCCGGCGCCGTAACCGCTCTGCCGGGGAGTGTATTCCTGCGGAGGCGCACCCTTCGACAGAACGCGCAGCAGCGCGGCTCCCGTCGGCGTCGTGAGCTCTCCCGATCCCGGCGGTCCGTGCCGCACGTTGAACCCTTCGAGCAAACGTATCGTCGCCGGAGCGGGCACGGGCAGGACACCGTGCGCGGTTTTCACAGTGCCGTCACCAAGCGAGACTCTCGTATTGTAAATGCGCTCGATGCCCAGCATCTCGACGCCCCAGATCGACCCGACGATGTCCAGAATCGCGTCGACCGCTCCGACTTCGTGCAGATGCAGCTCATCGGGCGCGACACCGTGGATCGCGCTCTCTATCGCCGCGATCCCCTCGAACGCCGCGTGGGCCGACCGCGCGACTTTTTCCGGAATCTTTACCGCATCGATCAGCCGATGGATCTCCGAGACCGCTCTGCCGTGCGGCTGCGGTGGAATCTCGAAGTCCACTTTCACGCAGTGAACCTGCGAGCGCTGCACGTCGGTGATCCGAACACCGACTCCCGACAAACCCAGCGCTGATGGCAGTCGCTCGAGCCAGGCCTTGTCGAGCCCGACGTCGACGAGAGCACCGAGGAACATGTCGCCGGCGATGCCGCTGGTGGGGTCAATGATCGCGATTTTCATGAGTTGGATGGTTGGGACCGACACGCGTGAGTATTACAAACCGGCAAATCCTTCTCGGTAGTAAGGTAGTGCGTCGAAACGTGAGGGCGAATCGACCCGCCTGCGATTCAGCCTCAACCGCCACAGTCGCCACTCCACTCGCGGTCGAAATCGAGTGAAATGGCGGCGGCGAATACCGCGCTAAAACGCCCGGTCGAGGCCCACGTACATTCGGCGCCCCATGCCCGGCAGGATGCCGGGACCAGGATACTCACCGGTCCTCTTCGTGAAGTAGCTGGTATTCGCGAGGTTGTTGACGCCGAAGGTCAGGTCCATTCGGCCGCCCAGCTTCGCGGCTCCCGACCAATCGAGCAACGTATACGCGGGAAGGAAACCAGCGACCGCGTCATCGGTTGGCGTAATGCTGTTGTTGGCGTCGCCGAACGAGGACGATGTGTGGCTGGCCTGCAGCGTCGAGCTCACTGGCCCAATTCCGTAGGTGAGACCCGCGCGGGCGAGAACTCGTGGCGCCTGCTCGACCCTGTTTCCCTTGAACTGTCCCGACACGTACCGCGCGTCGATATACGCCAGGGATGTGAAGATGTCGAACGCCGTTTTTGCCGAATCTCCCATACGCGCCAGCGGATCTAGCTCGACGTAAGCTTCGGCACCCTTGTGGACGCTGTTCCCGATGTTCGCCGACTCGGAAAACGAACCCGTCACGTCGCTCGACGTGCGCGTGCCGATTCTGTCGCGATAGGACAGATAGAATCCGCTCAGGTCGAACTTGATTACGTCGCTCAGGATGCCGCGCCACCCCAGATCGGCGTTGTAGCCGCGCGCGGAGCGCATATTAGGATCGACCCGAACGATGCTCCCGAAAGGAACCAGCGACGCGTAGAGAATGGGACGGTACGCGCCGGAGACATTCCCGTAAATCTGCGTCGACGCACTCGTCGCGTATTGAGCCCCCACGCCTAGCAACGGGTAGGAGTAGCTCTTCGTAGAGATGACGGAATTAACGTCGGTATATCCGCGCGATGTCGATCGAGTGTATTCGTAACGGATTCCCGGAGTTATCGAGAAGCGATCGGTAACGCGAAGGAGATCTTCCGCGAACGCCGCGACATTCGTGGTGCCGAAGGTCAGGGCACGCTCCCACGTCCCGCCGTACAACTTCATGTCGAAATCACTTCCGGTAGAACCGGGACCGCCCTCGAACCTGTCGAGAGTTCCCCTGAAGAGCCGAACACCTGTTGCCAGCGTGCTCTGCGCGCCGAACATGTTGTGATCCAGACGAAGACGGTTCTCGAGTGTTCCATTCCGGAACGTCTCGCCCTCGACTTCCCGGGAAACGAAGGCACCCGTCTGTGGGCCTATCTCGTCCAGCGCCCCCGGCCCACCGTCCTCGTTGCGCCACACAAGGTAGCGCTTGCTCTTTATGTAGGAGAAAACGGTCTGGAGCCGCGCCGAGGGGGAGAAATCGTAGATCGCTCGCAAGGCCGCCAGGTTCCACGGACTGGCCAGCCAGTTTCTCGCGCGGAATGAAGCTTTCGGATCGGCTTCAAACTGGTCATCGGAGAGACCCCCCGGCATATGAATGCGATTTCTGAACGCCGTGTACTCCAGTCCGACATGCAGGCGATCCGTAGCCGCGAAGGTCGCGCTGCCATAAATGGCGGTCTGACGCGACTCGCTGTTCGGTCTCCAGCCGTCGTCACCGCGCACGTGCACGAATCCGTAGTATTTCCACCGCTCGCTCGCGCCGCCGAGGGAGTTGAAGGAGTTGAACAAGCCGTAGCTTCCGCCTGTCAGAGAGGAGAAAACCGTGGGCCTCCGCAAATTCGACCCATCCCTTACGACATAGTTGACCGAACCGCCGAACTGCGGACCAAACGCCAGCGACGCCGCGCCGCGCACGACCTCGATCCGGGACAACGCTTCAGAGGGCGGCGTGTAGTAGGTCTCGGGGTAGCCATAGAGATCCGCGGCAATGCCGATTCCATTCTGCCTCGTGTTGATCTCGACCGACTGAGTCGGATCCAGTCCGCGGAAGCCGACACCGTTGGACGGGAAGCCTGCGCCCTCAGTCTCCGAGAAATGCGCCCCGGGGACGCGCCCGAGAATCTGCCGCTCGACATCCTGCGCGACATTGGCGCGCAAGCTGTCCATCACCAGAACCTCGGTCTTCTTTCCCGCGTAAATCACGGATTCCTGCACGTCGGGCAAATGTCCGATCACGTGCAGGGGCTTGTTTGCCCGGATGACTACGACTCCGACATCGGTCGCCCTTTGAGTCGTGTCAGGTCTGGGGTCCTGCGCCCTGAGCCCGGTCGGGAGCAGAATGACGAAAGACGCTGAGAGTACCGAAACAGTCTCAGTCAGTTTGCGAGATGTCCTATCAATCACGGGTGCGGTTATTGGCTGAGTGTCAAACGGGGGGCTTCGAGCCCATGGTTCAATCCCGAGAAGGTTAGTCCCCATTCGAGGAAGGTTCAAGTCGTTACCCGGAATTCTTCTTGCACCCGCGCCGTGCATGTCTTCGCAGCGCTACGATGTAGCCGTTGTCGGCGGCGGTCCCGCCGGACTCTGCGCCGCGCTTTGGCTCGCCCGCTATCTCCACAATGTCGTAGTCGTCGACTCCGGTGATCCCCGCAACTGGGAGACGCGCGGCATCAACGGCTACCTCGGCCATCAGGGTATCCGCTCTCCCGAGCTGCGCACACTCGGTCGCGCCGAGTGCGCCAAGTACGGAGTCGAGTTCGTGAGCGGCATAGTAGATCAGGCGATCAATGAGACCGGTGAGCTGTTCGCCATCTGCCTTCATGACGGACCGACCATAGAAGCCCAAAGAATTCTGCTCGCGATCGGCATCAAGGATTTCTGGCCCGACATTCCCGGGCTCGAGCGCTGCTTCGGCGAGACCGTTCACGTGTGCCCCGACTGTGATGGTTACGAGACGCGGGACAAGAAGACCGTCGTCGTCGGCACAGGCCGGAAGGCAGTTGGAATGGCGCTCGCACTCGCGACGTGGACGCGGCAGATCGTCATCTGCACGAATGGCGAGAAGCCGGAGATGAGCCAGATCCTGCTCGACAAGCTCAAGGCGCTCAACATCCCGGTTCTGGAGGCGCCGATAAAGTGCGTCCTGTCAAAAGCCAGCGAAATCACAGGATTAGAACTCGAAGGCGCGATGTCGCTCGACTGCGAGCGCCTCTACTTCGCGATCGGCCAATATCCTTCCGACGACCTTGGTGCGCAGCTCGGATGCAAGCGCGACGAGATGGGGCGACTCGTCATCGACGAGCGCAATCACACCTCGGTGAAGAACGTCTTCGCCGCGGGCGACATTGCGCCGGGTCCGCAGATGGCGATCGTGGCCGCGGCCAGCGGAGCCGTAGCTGCGATTGCGATTCACGCGTCGCTCGTGCCCGAGAAGAGAAAGCTTCCAACTTCGTAGCCTACCAGCGGAGCACCAGCGTCTGGATCTTATGCTTGCGGACGATCTGGAGGTCGACCGTTTGATCGGTCTCATCGGCGGTCCTGATAGCGCGCACGAGATCGATCGGGCTCTCGATCTTTATGCTGTTCGCCTTCACGATGACGTCGCCGCCGCGTAGCCCGGCGATCC
>JAYWBE010000020.1:0-8164 GCA_043781715.1 Gemmatimonadaceae bacterium | reverse complement strand
ACAACGTAGTGATCGATCATATCGAATCATTTTGGCCGCGCTGGCTTTCTCAAACGCCGGTCGAGCGCGCGGGATTCTTCTCCTCGGCGGACGCAGGCGTGGCGACTCTGTGGACGTTGCCCAACAAGTTCGGAGAGTTTTACGCGACGATCGTGAACGGGCCTGGCTACACATCGCGTGAGACGGACCGGTTCAAGGACTACGCGGCGAGGCTCTCGATCACGCCGCTCTCGTCGTCGAGCAACAAGGTGATCAAAACATTCGCATTGACGGGCTGGACGTACATCGGTGCGGTCGCCAGCAGCTTTGCCGCGGGCGGCGCGGGACAAATCGGTCCGGTTGGGTCTTCGCTTCCGCGAACGAGATCCGGCGTCTTCGCGGGCCTTCGCGACCCGCGCTTTACCGCTGGCGCTGAGTGGGATATCCGCAAGGATGCGAAAGAAACGGGAGCCAACACACTCGTATCGCCGCGGGTCGAGGTCGACAGCACCGGGCGACTCATCGCCGGGTTCGTGACGATGAAGCCGTTCCAGTTGATGAACGATCAGTCGACCTTCCCGCTCGGCCTCATCGCCCGCTGGGACCGTTTCAAGCCGAACTCCGACACGGACGGCTACATCAACACCGTCATCGGCGGCCTGACCTGGGACCTCAACAAAAAGACTGCACTTTCCCTCGACTACCAGGAAGTCACTCCGCATTCGGGAGCGATTGCCGCGGCAACCAAGACCTACTTCCTGCACTTGGTGGCCAACTTCTAGGTGCAGCTCCACCGTGGTACGAGGCGCCCTCGGGGCGGTTGTGACAATGTCGTTACCTGACGTGCGTCGTGATCTCTCGGGGGCGCTTCTATTTTTCAAGCATCAGGAAGTCGCCCCTAAAAAACGAAAAACAGGAGCCGTTCAGTGAGAGCCTTGAAGCTCGCCGCCCTCATATTGTTGGCCGTCGCATGCGCCAAGGAGGGCACAAATAACTCCGGCACGGCGTCCTCCACCGCCTCATCGCGCGGATCCGTCGATCTCACCGGAGCGGGCGCGACTTTCCCGTATCCCCTGTACTCGAAATGGTTCTCGGTGTACGCCGGCAGCACCGGAGTGAAGATCAACTATCAGTCGATCGGATCCGGCGGCGGAATCAGACAGCTTTCCGAGGGAACGGTGGACTTCGGCGCGTCAGACAGTCCGATGAGCGACGAGGAGATGTCGAAGGCGAAGGGTGGCGCGATCCTGCACGTCCCCACCGTGCTCGGCGCCGTCGTGATCACTTACAACGTCCCGGGGCTGAGCGCGCCGGTCAACCTGACGGCGAATGCGATCGCCGACATTTTCTCCGGGCGCATCACCAAATGGAGCGATACCCGCATCACCTCGCTCAATTCGGTCTTGACGCTTCCAAACATCGATATCCTGGTCGTCCACCGCTCCGACGGCAGTGGAACGACCTACATCTTTACCGACTATCTGAGCACGGCGGTTCCCGCCTGGGCCACGAGCGTCGGAAAGGGAAAAGAGGTCAAATGGCCGGTTGGCCTCGGCGCGAAGGGGAATGAAGGCGTTGCGGGGCAGGTGAAGCAGACGCCGGGCGCGATCGGGTACGTCGAGCTTGCGTACGCGAAGCAGAACAGCCTGGCGACCGCCGCCATCACGAACAAGGCCGGCAAGACGATCCTGGCGTCCGTGCCTTCCGTGACGGCTGCCGCGGCCGCCGCAGCCAAGGCGCTTCCGGCGAACACCGACTATCGGATTTCGATCGTCAACGCGCCGGGCGCGGATTCATACCCGATCTCGTCCTTCACGTGGATTCTGGTCTACCAGCATCAGACCGACACCGCGAAGGGCAAGAAGCTGATCGACTTCCTCAACTGGGCTCTGACCGAGGGTGAGGCTCAGGCGCCTCCCCTCGACTACGCCCCGCTGCCATCCGCAATGGCGGCCAGCGTGAAGGCAAGACTCACCACGATCGATTTAGCCGCATCGAAGTGACCGCGCTTCCCGCGCACTGGCTCGACAAGGACCGCCGCAGGCTCCGCGTAAGGGAGTCGGCGGCGAGCGACCTGATTTATGAGCTGCTCACCACCGCATGCGCGCTGGTAGTCCCCGCGCTTGTTGTATCCATCGCGGTCGCGATCTTCGCGGCGGCGTGGCCGGCGTTCGCCAAGCTTGGTCTCTCGATCGTCACGTCCAGTAACTGGGATGTCGCGGGCGGCCACTTCGGTGCCGCTCCGGCGGTGTTCGGCACTCTGGTTTCCTCGGCGGTCGCGCTCGTGATCGCCACACCGCTCGCGATTGGCGTCGCGATCTTTCTTTCGGAATTTTCGCCGGCCTGGCTGCGTCAGCCCGTGGGATTCCTCGTCGATCTTCTCGCGGCGATTCCGAGCGTGGTGTATGGACTGTGGGGCATTTTCGTTCTCATCCCGCTGCTTCGCGAGCAGGTCATGCCGTTTCTTCGCGACACGCTTCATCTGGGCGCGACGCCGTTCTTTTCGGGACCCGCTTACGGTCCGAGCATGTTGGCGGCGGGAGTCATACTCGCGATCATGGCTCTCCCATACATCTCGGCCGTGTCGCGCGAAGTGCTGATGGCTGTGCCGCGCTCGCAGCGGGAAGCCGCGCTTGCACTCGGTGCAACGCGCTGGGAGATGATCCGTGATGCCGTGATTCCGTACGCCCGGTCGGGAATCGTTGGAGGCATCATGCTCGGTCTCGGCAGAGCGCTCGGAGAAACGATGGCCGTCACCATGGTGATCGGAAACAGGCCCGAGATCTCGGCGTCGCTCCTGGCGCCGGGATACACAATGGCATCGCTCATCGCCAACGAGTTCAGTGAAGCGACGAATGACCTGCACCTGTCGGCTCTGATGGCGGTGGGGGCGGTTCTATTCATCATCACTCTCATCGTGAACGCCGTGGCGCGATGGCTCGTGTGGAGCGTCGCCCGGAGCCGCGCCCAATGAAAACCGCGCGCAGCCGCCACCTCGTGAGCGGGGCGATGATAGGCCTTACGTATCTAGCCGCCATTCTGGCCACCCTTCCGCTGCTGCTAATTCTCGCTCACCTGCTCAGGAAGGGCGCGTCCTCCCTTTCGCTCGCCTTCTTCACGCACATGCCGAGGCCGGTTGGCGAGACTGGCGGCGGAATGGCGAACGCGATCGTGGGGACGCTGGTGCTCATCGGGATAGCCAGCGTCATCGGACTACCGATAGGCATCGGCGCCGGGCTGTACCTCGCGGAGAAAAAAAGCACACCCCTGGCCTATACCGTGCGGTTCCTGTCCGACGTGCTGAACGGACTTCCCTCGATCGTCATCGGGATTTTCGCCTGGGAGTTTCTCGTCCGGCCAATCGGCCACTTCTCGGCGCTGGCGGGCGGAGTGGCGCTGGGCTCGATGATGATCCCGCTCGTCACCCGCACTACCGAAGAGATGCTTCTCGTCGTTCCGACGTCCCTGCGAGAGGCCGCGCTCGCGCTCGGATATCCAAGGTGGCGGACCTCGATATCAATCGTTCTCCGCACCGCTCTCGCCGGGATTGTGACTGGAGCACTGGTTGCGGTGGCCAGAATTGCCGGCGAGACGGCACCACTTCTCTTCACTGCGTTCGGCAATCAATTCTGGTCGACATCGATGCGTGAGCCGATCGCGGCGCTCCCGCTCCAGATCTTCAATTACGCGATCAGCCCGTACGACGAGTGGCACCGGCAGGCGTGGGCCGGGGCGCTCGTATTGATCACGATCGTTCTGATCATCAGCCTCGCGGCGCGCTTCGCAACGAGGTCCCGGTTCGGTGCTCCCGTCGACTGAAGTGTTTCGCGAGAAACCCCCGCGGCTCGTGACGCCTATGGTGCAGGTGCGCGCGCCCGAGCCGAGCGCCTCGGCGGAAGAGACAAAGCCGTGCATCGTCGCGAGTCATCTCTCCGCGTTCTTCGGTGACACCGCCGCCGTCAGGGATGTGTCCATCTCGATTCCTCAGCGGGCCGTGACAGCGATCATTGGTCCTTCTGGCTGCGGAAAATCGACGCTCCTTCGCTGCTTCAACCGAATGCACGAGACCGTCCCCCGCGCGCGCGTCGAGGGCTCGGTGGAAATCCTCGGCAGCTCGATTTACGGAGATGGCACCAGCCCCATTGCCGTTCGGCGTCACGTCGGAATGGTGTTCCAGCGGCCTACTCCCTTCCCCACCATGTCGATCCGCGCCAATGTGGCGGCGGGCCTGCGAGTCGATTCGAAGAGTCACGCGGCGCGGGGCGCGACCAGCGAGATCGTAGAAGAAGCGCTTCAGCGCGCGGGTCTGTGGGCCGAGGTGAAGGACCAGCTCGACGAAAGCGCGATGGCCCTCTCCGGCGGCCAGCAGCAGCGGCTATGCATTGCTCGCGCTCTCGCCACGAGGCCGCGAGTGATTCTGCTGGACGAGCCCACGGCGTCGCTGGATCCGCTCAGCACTCAGAAGGTCGAGGAGCTCGTGTACGACCTGCGGAAGACCGTCACCGTGGTGATCGTCACGCACAACATGCAGCAAGCCGCGCGCGTTTCGGACGGAACGGCATTTCTTCTCATGGGCGAGCTCGTCGAGTTTGCATCCACCAGAGAGCTCTTCACGGCACCCAGAGATCCCCGGACCGAGTCCTATATCACGGGACGGTTCGGATGATGGCCGTCGCTCCTGTCGCGGCTCCGGCCGCCGCGGATACCATTGGCACCATCGAGGCGTGCGCCTTCTCGTTCTGGTACGGAAAGAAGCAGGCTCTCAAGAGCATCTCGATGAAGGTGCCGCCGCGATCCGTGACCGCGCTGATCGGTCCATCGGGCTGTGGCAAATCGACATTTCTGAGATCGATCAACAGGCTCAACGATCTCATTCCTGGCGTACGGCACGAGGGCGATCTCTGCCTCGACGCGAACAGCGTCTACGATCCGTCGCTCGACGTCGTTGCTCTCAGGCAGAGAGTAGGAATGGTGTTCCAGCGCTGGAATCCATTTCCAAAGTCCATCTACGAGAATGTCGCCTACGGTCCGCGCATCAACGGGATCTCGGACGCCGCATCGGTGGACGAGATCGTGGAGCGCTCGCTCAGGCGCGCCGCGCTATGGGACGAAGTGAAGGACAGGCTTCGCACCTCCGCGCTCGGCCTCTCGGGCGGGCAGCAGCAGCGCGTATGCATCGCCCGCGCGCTGGCCAACCAGCCCGAAGTGCTCCTCCTCGACGAGCCGGCCAGCGCGCTCGACCCAAGCTCCACTCAGCGAATCGAGGAGCTCGTGTACGAGCTGAAGCGGGAGTTGACTATCATCATCGTGACGCACAATCTGCAGCAGGCGGCAAGGGCGTCTGAATACACCGCATTCTTCTTTACGGGCGAGCTGGTTGAGTTCGGACCAACGGAGCAGATCTTCACGAGCCCGCGAGAGGAACGCACCGAAGCATACATCACTGGGAGATTTGGATGACCCCTGACTCGAGCGCCGCAGGATTCAGGCATTTTCACGATCAGCTTTCTTCGCTCAAGGAAAAGCTGCTCGGCATGTCGTCGAAAGCCGAGGAGCGCACCGACATCGCAGTCGAAGCGTTGATGAACCGCGATCGGGAGAAGGCAAAGCTCGTGATCGACGGCGACCCGGAGCTGAACCGGCTGGAGATCGAAGTGGAACAGGCGGCGGTGGAGCTGCTGGCTTTGCAGCAGCCGATGGCCCGCGACCTTCGCTTCATCATCGGCGCGATCAAGGTGTCGAACGACCTCGAGCGCGTCGGGGATCACGCCGTCAACATCGCGGAATCCGCTCTGCGCCTCGCCGACAAGCCGAAGGTGAATATTCGCATTCCCGAGATCGAAGTCATGGCGAGGAGGGCGCGCAAGATGCTGGGCGAGTCACTCGACGCATTCATCCGCGCGGACGGAGCGCTGGGACGAAAGGTGTGCAAGGACGACGATGTGGTCGACTCGCTGCACGATTCCGTTTTCCGCGTCCTCCTCACTCACATGATGGCCGACGCGACGACCATCACGCCGTCCCTCGAGCTTCTACTGGTGGGCCGGAATCTGGAGAGGATCGCCGACCTGGCGACGAACATCGGCGAAGACGCCGTTTACCTCGCGGAGGGAAAGCAGATCAAGCACCACCACGAGGAAGATCACTTCAACGAAGGCCGGCTGCTGACATCGCCCAGTAGCTGAGCGCGGCAACCGTCGCTGACGCGGGGATCGTGATGATCCAGGCCCAGACGATTCTTCGCGCAATGCCCCACCGCACCGCGGAGAACCGATAGGTTGCGCCCGCGCCCATGATCGATCCCGCGATCGTGTGTGTCGTGCTCACCGGAATTCCGTAGTGCGTCGCGATACTGATCGCGAGCGCTCCCCCGGTCTCGGCCGCGAATCCGCTTACTGGGCGGAGTCGCGTGATCCGCGAGCCCATAGTGTGCACTATTCGCCAGCCGCCGAAAAAAGTGCCAAGCGAGATTGCGGTGTACGCTCCCATCTTGACCCAGAGTGGAATTCCCTCACCCGTTACGTAGAGATGGTGAAAAACTCCCGTCTCCGCGGCTGTCAGTGGCTTCACCGACACCAGGAGGCCGACGATGATTCCCATCGTCTTCTGTGCGTCGTTCGCACCGTGCGCGTGCGACAGCAGCGCGGAGCTGGCGAGCTGCGCGCTGCGGAAGAACCGATCCACCCGAGCGGGCGCCATTTTCTGGAAGGTCCAGTACACCGCGACCATCAGGACGAAGCCGGCCAGCCCTCCGACGAGCGGCGAGATGACGATGAAGGACAGGGTCTGCACCCATTTCGTGCCCCAGGTGATCGCGCTCCATCCCGCTTTCGCCACTCCGGCTCCGGCATAACCACCGATGAGGGCATGCGAGGAGCTCGACGGAATCCCATAAAACCACGTGATGAGGTTCCAGGCGATGGCACCGAGCAGCCCCGCCAGAATCACGTTGGGCGTGACGATGTCCGTCCGGATGATCCCCGTCTGGATCGCCTTGGCCACGAGCTCGCCTGAAGTGAATGCCGCCGTGAAATTGAAGAACGCGGCCCAGACGACTGCTGCCCCCGGGCTGAGAACGCGGGTCCCGACGATCGTGGCGATCGAGTTCGCCGAGTCGTGGAAGCCGTTAATGAAGTCGAATACAAAGGCGATCAGAACGATCGCGACAACGTAGTAGAGCACTACGCGTTCTTCAGCGCGATGCTTTGCAGCACGTTGCCAACATCCTCACATTGGTCGAGCGCGTCTTCGAGCTTGTCATAGAGGTCCTTCCACTTGATAACCTCGAGCGCGTCCCCCCCCTCCGCGAAGAGCTTCCCCATCGCTTCATGGTAGACGGCGTCCCCTTCTTCCTCGAGCACCTTGAGCTTCTCGCTGATGGCGAAGACCTGCTTCGCGTTCTTCATCTCGCGCACCCCTTCTTCCACCGCGTAGCTGGCGCGCGCCAGCACCTCCGCCAGAACGACCGCCGCGGGCCGAGCACGCTGCACCCGGAATATCTGGGCCCGACGCGCCGTGCCGTCGATCAGATCGATCACGTCGTCCAGCTCCGACGCGAGCGCGTGGATGTCCTCGCGGTCGAATGGAGTAACGAAGGTCCGATCGATACGATCGATGATATCGTGGGTCAGGTTGTCGGCCTCATGCTCCAGCCCTTTGATCGCCGTGACTTTCGCGTCCAGGTGGGTCGGATCCTGAAACATCTCCTGAAGAATAGTCGCCGAGGCGGTCAGCCTTTTCGCCAGCTCGGTGAACAGATCGTAGAACTTTTCGTCGCGAGGAAGAATCCGCAAAGCACCGTCTCCGTGAAAGTCCAAAGGACTCGAAACGTCCCTTCGAAACCGTCTCGGCGAGGAATCTATCCCGCACCCGACTTTCGAGCTACCAATTAGCCCGAAAGGCGCGGCACCGAGCGCCGAAGCACCAACCCGCGGTTCTCGAAGAGCTTCACCAACAGAACTCCGGTTACGAATCCACCGACGTGGGCCCAGACGGCCACTCCACCGCTAAGATCGGCACCATTCGTCAGCTCCGGCAGCGCTGCGACGATCTGCCAGAAGAACCACCAGATCAGAACCATCCAGGCGGGAATGGGAATCACCTTGAAGAAGATGATGAAGAAGAACAGCATCTTGACGCGGACCCTGGGATAGAGCACCAGGTATGCGCCCAGAATTCCGGAGAT
>JAYWBE010000019.1:0-8187 GCA_043781715.1 Gemmatimonadaceae bacterium | reverse complement strand
GCGCTGAACGCGTGGTCCAGGTAAGCGACGATGAAGTGGAGGCGGCGATGCGGGCGCTGTTCGCGGACACCCACAACACTGCTGAGGGCGGCGGTGCAGCGGCGCTTGCCGCTCTGCTTCAGGAAAAAGAGAGAATGCGCGGTCGCAAAGTGGCGGTGGTACTGTCGGGCGGAAACGTCGACTCGAGCCTTTTCTCCGCCGTCCTGAACGGTGTGAAATAATGTTAGAGTTCTACGGCGACATGAACTTCCGGTAGCTCACCTCACACCTCACACCTCGCACCTCGCGCTTGCTTTGTGCGAGCCATTGCGACTAATGGACTCCTCTCACTAGCGCGTGTAGGCGTCGCGGAATGCTTCGAGCTCCGAGGAGGCCGCGTCCGAGACGGCCCAATAACTCAGCCCACCCTTCGTCCAATGCAGCAGGCTGTATCCTCTCACTACGAACATTCCCTCGCCAGGCTCACCAGGAGCAGTCCGCCAGACGAACAGGTTTATCGTGTGCAAGCGCCGACTGTACGCGAGCGCTGCAGCAGTATGACCATCCACATAATCAAGTCTTCCGCCAAGCAGCGGGAATCCCTTGTCGGAGAGATCGACAACTGGGGGAGCAATGTCGGTCTTGCCAGTGAACCACGGCTTGACCGTGTGTCTGTCGGTCGATTGGACATCCATGAGGTGGCCAGGCAAGAGCGATCGGACATGGGCGTCGACTAACTCGTTCGCTGTTCCATTCGTCGCCGATGTGATCCGAGTAGCAGTTCGTAACGAGCCAGCGCCCCAGCCAGCGGCTGCCGCAATCAAAAGTCCAGCGGCAATGGGCCACTGAGACAACCGCCAGACACGAGCTCTCGAAGCACCGGTCTGCGACTCCCGCTGCGGCGATGACTCCTGGTCAAGCTTTCGTCCTTCCTCGCGCGCCCACGCCTGAAGCGCCGGTGATGCCTCGTAAACAGGCAGCGCTTCACGCATCGCTCTACCCAGGTCCGGACGCTCGCTCATGCGACATCTCCGAAATCCACGACGTCACGCAGAAGACCAGCAAGCCGCGCGCGAGCTCTCGACAAGCGCGACATGACGGTTCCAACGGGTACCTCCGTCACGGCGGCAATCTCGGCGTAGGAGCAAGACTGAAGCTCCCGCAGAATAATCGCCTCCCGGAGCAGAGGGGGGAGTTGGTCGACCGCGTCGCGCACACGTTGCTGAATCTGCAATCGTTCTGCGGCCGTGTCAGGCTGTTCGCTACTATCGACTAACTGAGGTCTAACCGCATCTATCGAGATCATGTCGGTTCCTTGCGAACGATCCGTGCGATACGCGGTGAAGCACACCCGACGCACAATTGTCAGAAACCATGCGCGAGCATCATCGTCGCGCAGTGTTGGGAAATACCGGACGGCGCGCAGAACGGCTTCCTGAACGGCGTCTTCCGCATCGGCGGTGTTGCCGGTGAGATACATGGCAAGCGTGAACCCGGCGGACAGGTGCGGGAGCACAGCCCGTTCGAACCGACCTGCCTGCGGAGCCTCGGCACTCACCATCTCTAGCTTCCTGCGGACAGCGCTGACAAAGGTCATGTGCTGCTCGACACTATCGAGTCACTTCAATTTTACCCTGCATGACCGGGTGTAGCGAACAGAAATAGCGAAATTCTCCGCTCTCTGGAAAATCAATCGAATACACTCCCTTCGTGTCCAGAAGCGGCGACCCCCGGAACCGGTTGTCTGCGCTCTGGATCTTGTGCGGTACGTCGTCGCCGTTTCGCCAAGTCACTCTGGATCCGGCTGACACTGTAACCATTTTCGGCGTAAACGCGAAGTTTGAAATGTTCACATCGCCAGGTCCGGAGAGTGCGGTGAGCGATGCAGCCCCGCCGGCCGCGCCCGGAGCAGCAGAGGAAGCGTGCGCTCGCGCGGCGGCTTCCCCCGCCGCGAATGCTGCATCGGGTGAATTTCCCGAAAGCGTATGATCAACTACGGCCAGGTGGCGGTTCGACGGCACGTAGTGAACTTCGCGCACACCAAGGACATCGCGGAGCTGACCCGCGGGCACAACCATTGGACCGGGCGACGGTGCGGTTCCCGGCCGAGGTTGCGGGAAAGCCGTGGAGAGCGCCGTGTGGAAAGCGACGTTGCCTTCCACTTTTTGCATGGTCTGGTGGATGTGACCGTTGAGCACAGTCACCGAGCCGAACCGCTTCAGATAACTCAGGGCCCGCACTCCGTCATCCGTCCCCCAGCCCCACGCCGGATACACACTCCACAATGGTACGTGCGCGAATACCACTATTGGCGTGCTGCTCGAGAGGTGCTTGACGTCGCGCTCGATCCAGACGAGCTGCTCCGCTCCCAACGATCCCAAACCACCCGCTTTGAGATTGAGAACGTTCACGAGTCCGATGAAATGGACTCCGCTGTGGTCGAAGCTGTACCATCCGCCCCCGTCCCGTCCCTTTTGGGTCCCCTTGCCATAGCGCTCGAGGTAGCTTGCTCCGCCATCCACGCTCACATCGTGTTCCCCCGGAACAAAAAAGGTTTTCTCGGTGCGCGCTTCCCGTAAAACCTGATCGGCGGTGTCGAACTCGGAAGGCTTGGAGAGCTGAGTGATGTCTCCGGTGTGGAGCAGGAAAGCGGGCTGGACAGGCATTGCATTGATCTTTCCGATCGCAGCCCGAAGCGTCGCGGTCACATCAGTGTTCGCAGGTTTGTCGAAGCCGATGTGACTGTCGCTTATCTGCATGAAGAACAGCTCGCCCTTTTTCGGCGATTGGGCACCGAGACGTGACGAACTCGGGATGCCGCCGTTAATAGTCCATAACAAGCCTGTCCCGACCCACGCCATGCAGCTCAGGAAGTTGCGCCGATCTAGACCGTCCGCATCAATGGCTCCGTCGGCGGGTTCACCGTCGCCCGAAACGTCGGTACGCGGCTGATTGTTCGTGACTTGTGGGGTCGATTCGTGGGATGTGGTTGGCATTGCGGATCATCTCGAGGAAGTGACAGTCCTATATAGACCTCGATGATTCGCGATTTATTCCCTGGCTCGTTTACATAGCCGGGAGGAGTCCGAGATCCGTGCCTTGGAGGAAGAGTATCGAGCGAAATTGCCAGCGTGGCGTCGCCTCCTGATACCCTTCGCGCGACGTGCCACGGTTATTTACCGGATCGTTTCCTTCGAGCCTTTCCGTCGGGTCGGCAAAACTGCTAGAGCTGTCTATGTGGCTGCTGATTCACAAGAGGCCAAAATTAGTGTGACAACTATGCGGCTTCCGACCGTCGTTGGAGCAATCGCGCGTGACCTCTGGTAACTTCGCCTCATGCCTTCCGATGCTGAACGCTGGCGCTTTCTCGTCGATCACAAGCTGACACCGCACACTGACGGCGGGCCTTACATGGTTCACTGGTGCCGGACAGCCGGACCCGGCGAGTCACCCAAGTTCTTCCCCGTATCAAACGGCGCGACAGCGGACGAAGCGGTGAATGCTGCTATCCTACGCTGGCAACGGAAAAGGCGCACAATGTCCGACGAAGATCGTACTAAAACAATTGAAGAGAGCACCAGGTGAAAGCGCTTTGGTATCAGCTTTCCTTCTTCTCTTCTCAGCTGCCTCGTACGCCCGCGAGAGGCAAATTCCCAACGTAGATGACCTACTCTGTGGCGAAAGCAAGAGAGGGAACGCTCCCAGCGCGTGATACGGCGTGTGATACGGCGCGTCGCGCCTGCGTAATGGAGGCTCGGACAGGGCTTCTGTTCGACAAAGTGCCTCAGTGTCGCCGAGAAGAAAGCGAAGCTCAGATGAAGAGGACGAGTTTCGACGAAAACAACTAAGTCGTTGTCCTACAAAGAGGCGCCGGTCAGAATCGAACTGACGAATAGCAGATTTGCAGTCTGCCGCCTTACCACTTGGCCACGGCGCCTTGCGACAAAGTTATCGGGTCCAGAGCCCCCAGAGCAATCGGGCCGCAAAGACGCCGAGTGCCAATCCGGCAGCGAGTATCAAGACGAGTACGATCACCGCGATCGCCATGAGCCCAAGCACATTGTGCTTCTTTGACGGGGCACCTCCGGTCACGGCTAAATGGCGCTCCAGGAGCGCAACGTTCATCATGTTCGACTTCCACGCCGCATCGAACACGTCGCCAACGGCCGGAACGGCGCCGAGCAGCGTATCGATTCCGACGTTCACCAACATCCTCGCTAGCGTGAACGCCGGCACCTCCGAGCGCGCCGCCTCGAGAATGATGTAGCCCGAGAGCACCGCGCCAATCAGATCGCCGATTCCCGGAATCAGTCCAATGATCGGATCAAAGCCAATCTTCCAGCCGGTGCCTGGAATCGTGATGGAATTGTCGAGCAGCTTTGCCAGCACCTGCACGCGCTTGATCCGGCTCTCAGGGTCTTCGCCGAGAATGCCCTGCCTCGCGGGAACGACAAGTCGTGGGTTCGTTCTGCTCACCGTGACACCTTCGCCTCGAGCGCCGACATTCGCGTTGGTCCCGGATAAGGCTTGTCACCCTTGATGGCGCCCCATAGAATGCGATTGAAGAGATCGTCGTCCGACATGTCTTCCTTTTCCAGGGTCAGCTTCTTCGACGCTTCCGCCAGCGCGCCGCGCGGCGGGTTCTTCTCGTCGAGCGGCACGTTCGACGTCAACAGCGTGTACGGAGTCAGATCGGGCTTCGTTTCCCAGATCTCACGCAGCGGCCGGCCATAGTGATCGAATTGCGACATCCTGCCAAGCCCCAGAATATCCTCGATTGTCGCCAGGACATCGGTCGTGTTGGCGAAGCGATGAAAGACTTTCCCGCGGTTGTATGCGGAGATCACTAGTAGCGGCGAGCGATGCGAATCGACGTGATCGGGTCCGTCCTGCGCATCGTCCTCGAGCACGAAAACAACGGTGCTCTTCCAGAACGGGCTCTTCGTCAGCCCCTCGATAATTCTTCCCAGTGCGAGATCGTTGTCAGCCATGTAGGCCCGCGGCGTCGGCTTGCCGGCTTGAGCACCAGACGTATGGTCGTTCGGAAGGGTGAGTATCTCGAGCGCTGGCAACCTCCCCGCTCGCGCGAAATCCTGAAACTCCTTGAGCCAAACATCGGCGCGTGCCTGATCGGGAATGTCCAAGTTCCATCCCGAATACGCCGTGTCAGTGTGGCCGATCAAAGCCCGTTTTGTTGCCGCGGTGGACACGCGCGTGTTCGCTCCAGGCGGTTCGTCCGATTCATCGACAAACTCCCCGTAGTTCCTGTACGTGATTCCCGCTCGGTCCGCGAGATTCCACAGGTACCCGCTCGATGGCTCCGACACATCGTCATCAGGCACGTGACCACGATTGAGTCCCTGGTAATCGTAGCTCCGTCCCCGCCCCGAATAGTTGCTGGCGATCGTCTTCTCGACGTAATCAGTGACGTAGGCAGCCATCGACCAGTTGTGCCCGTCCGGACTTACCTCGGCGTTGACGAAAAACCGGTCGAAGATCCCGAACCGCTCCGCGAGCGCATGATGGTTGGGCGATACGCTGCGCGGGAAGAAAACTAACGATGGATCTCCATCTGCCTGCCTGAGATCGCCAAAGACCTGATCGTACGTCCGGTTCTCCTTGATGATGTAGATCACGTGCTCGAACGGTGGATATTTCTTGTCCCCCTGCGCGGAATTCCACCCGTTTGCTGTGACGACGCGAGTGGAGAACGCGTCGAGCTCAGCCCCACTTGTTCTGACCACGGGGAGAATCGTCAGCGTCCCATTGATCTGTCCGAGCGTGTAGTCCGGAGTGTGGGGAGGCATCGGCTGACCCGGCTGCCAATGTCCGACGTTGGGCGCGGTGCCACGCCCCTTCCCATTGACGACGATGACATCGCTCCCGTCAGCCGAGATCGCCGACGGATACCAGCCCACGGGAATTCTTCCCGCCATCGCGTCGCTGCCGGTTGCTCCTGAAACCCCGGACGTCGATGCCGAGAGATCGAATACCGCAATGGCATTGTTGTCGGCTTCTGCTACGAAGAGTCGCGAACCGTCCGGAGAAAGCGCCAGCGCGTTGGGTGTGCTGCCCTCGCCGGTCGCCGCCGGCGAAGCATCGTTGAGCGTAGCGACGACACGCTGACTGCGAGTGTCGATGACGCTCACCCTGTCCGTGCTTCCAGACACGGCAAAGAGTCGCGATCCGTCGGTGCTGAGCAACAACGCCGACGGATGCCTTGCCACCCGGATCCGCGTTCCCCCTTCCAACGTTCCATTCGTCCGCGCCGGAAAGGCCGACACCGTCAACCCGCCCCAAGCGGAGACGTACACGGTTCCGTCGGGCCCGGCGACAACTCCGTATGGATATCGCTCGGTCGCCAGCCTTTGCACTACGCGCCGCGCGGCGAGGTCCACCACCGCCAGCGAATCACCGAGATTCTCAGCCGCGTAAAGCGTCCGCCCATCGCGCGAGATCGCGATCCCGGCAGGATAGCGCGTCCCGCTCTTCCCTTTCTGCTTCTCCGCCAGCGCGATGGAATCCGCGAGTGTTGCCTGTCCGCCCCGCCAGTCGAATCGATAGATGACATCCTCGTTCCCGCCCGATACGTACAACGATTTTCCGTCCGGGCTGAACATGATGCCGAGAAATACGGCGGGAAGGGGAATTGTTTGGAGCACCCGTCCGGACGCCCTGTCGACGACCTGGATGCCCTGCGCTCTCCAGCCGTTGAGCAGCACGATCACGCGATCCTTTTCAGGCGAGAGCGTCATCGCCAGCGGCATCGAGCCCAGATTGTACGAGGTTCCGGCAGGATCGAGTCGAGCCCCGGTCGGAAGACGCCGCGCTCCCGACGGATCCTGCGCCGAGATGGCTGCTTCAACTTGTGGAGACGGTGAGCTGCACGCGCTCGCGATGAACGTGAGCGCGAATAGACGGGTGAGTGCGTTCATCCGGGATAAGATGGCATTGACACCCGATTCTGCCAGTCTGATACTCCGCCAATGCGTAGCACTCTGGTAAAGCCTCGAATTGTCCCGGCGACAAAAAAAGACGTCCCGCTCATTCGTGAGCTCATTCTGGAGCTCGCCGAGTACGAGCGCGCGCTTCCGGGCGAGGCGCCAGTTACGGAAAAGGATCTGGCCAGGACCCTGTTCGGCAAGCAGCCGGCGGCCGAAGTCCTGATCGCCTACCTCGGCGACGAGCCCGCTGGCTTCGCCCTTTTCTTCCACAACTATTCGACCTGGCTCGGCAAGCGTGGAATCTTTCTGGAAGATCTTTTCGTCCGACCGCGCGCGCGGAAGCACGGCATTGGCTTTGCCCTTTTGCGAGAGCTCGCGCGCATCGCCGTTGAGCGCGATTGCGGCCGTATGGACTGGTCGGTGCTCAACTGGAACGAGCTGGCGATCTCATTCTATAAACGGATCGGCGCGAAACCCATGGACGACTGGACGACATTCCGGCTCACCGGCGACGCACTCGCCCACGTAGCCGGTGCGGAGAAATGATCTACGGTCGTAGACCGCGGCAGTTGCTCGTCGTCTGGGGCGTGTCGTTGGGGGCGATTGCTCTGATCTACTGGCTCGAGTACAGCGCGCCCGCGCTGCACGAGCTGCTGCTGCCCTTTTACTGGATCATACTTGCGCTCGCGTTCTATTCCACCTGGCGGTGGCTTCGCGCGCGGTCGCGCAAAGATCGAAGAGGACCGGATCGCAGACACGCCGACCGCCGCGATGAGAACGACACTACTTCGTCTTGAGTATCGATAGAGCGGTCCGACGCTGGAGTCTACTCAGATGCTCGGGATTCGTCGCGATCGCCGGAATTGGAAAGACTGGATGCTGGCCCCAACCCGTATCCAGTCCGGCTCTTCGTAGCTTCGCCGACGTCGGTGAGCTCGGCGACTTGCTCGACGAAGATCTGCGTCAGCTCGTCGACCCTATCGTGAACGAGCATGTCGCTGGCGCGCGAGATAGTAGCCGCACGATGCGTGACATCGTCGATCGCCGCGCGCACAGTGGACGCGCCCTCGACCGCGAGCATCCGCGAAATCGCAGCCGATGGAGCGAGCTCTCCGATCAGGCATTGCATGAGAATTGCACGAATCGCCGGCGGTTGCAGGCCGTCTGTGAGACGAGTGATGGCTTCCGCTTCCATACCGGTCCGACTGCTCATATCAGTGCGATTTGAAATGGGCGACCACAGCTCGATCGACGCGTTGGTTCT
>JAYWBE010000018.1:0-2681 GCA_043781715.1 Gemmatimonadaceae bacterium | reverse complement strand
GCGCCGCAACCGATGGCCAGGAGCGCATCCTCGACATCCAGCCCACGGAGCTGCATCAGCGGACTCCGCTCTTCATCGGCAGCGCCAACGACGTCGCTGCCGCGCGCAAAATGTTGGGCGACGCGAAGAGTGCCAGCTCGGTTTCGGCGGTGGGATCGGTAGGCGCGTGAAGCTGCGCCGGCGCCCCGGCCGGCGCACGTGAGCAAACACGAGCCCGGCGAGAAGATCTCTCCTTCGGGTATCCCTCTCAAAACGGTGTATCGCCCGGAAGATGCCGAGCTCGACTACGCATCCGCGCTCGGCGATCCGGGAGAATGGCCGTACACGCGCGGCATTCAGCCTTCGATGTATCGCGGACGACTCTGGACGATGCGGCAGTACGCAGGATTCGGAAGCGCGAAGGGAACGAATGAGCGTTTCAAGATGCTGCTCAACGCGGGTCAGACCGGCCTCTCCGTCGCGTTCGATCTTCCGACGCAGATGGGACTGGATTCCGATTCGCCGCGCGCCCTCGGAGAGGTGGGAAGGGCCGGTGTGGCAATCGACAGCGTCGAGGACATGCACGTTCTCCTCGAAGGCATCCCGCTCGACCAGGTCTCGACCTCGATGACGATCAATGCCACGGCGGCGACTCTGCTCGCGATGTACATCGTCGTGGCGGAGGAGCGTGGGATCGCACGCGACAAGATCAGCGGCACGATCCAGAACGACATTCTCAAGGAGTACATCGCGCGCGGAACCTACATCTATCCGCCCGAGCCGAGTATGGCCCTGATCGCGGAAGTGTTCCGTTTCTGCGCCGATGAAGTGCCCAACTGGAATCCGATCTCGATCTCCGGGTACCACATCCGCGAAGCGGGCGCCACGGCTGTGCAGGAGCTCGCCTTCACTCTCGCGAACACGATCCAGTACGTCACACGCGCGATCGAAGCCGGACTCGCGGTGGACTCCTTCGCGCCAAGGCTGTCGTTCTTCTTCGCCGCGCACAGCGATCTGTTCGAGGAAGTCGCAAAGTTTCGCGCGGCGCGACGGCTGTACGCGCGGATCATGCGCGGCCGATTTCACGCGTCGGCGTCGAGTGCGAGGCTACGCTTTCACACCCAGACTGGCGGGGTCACGCTCACTGCTCAGCAGCCGCTCAACAATGTGGTCCGCGTGGCGGTGCAGGCGCTGGCCGCGACCCTGGGTGGAACGCAGTCGCTCCATACGAACGGGTACGACGAGGCGCTCGCGCTCCCGACCGCCGAAGCCGCGAAGCTCGCGCTTCGTACTCAGCAGATCGTGGGGTACGAGTCCGGCATCGCCAACACCGCCGACCCTCTCGCGGGAAGCTACTACGTCGAAAGCCTCACCACGCAGCTGGAAGAACGCGCGCTCGAGCTGATCCTGAAAGTGGATGCGCTTGGAGGCTCGGAGAAAGCGATCGCCGCGGGATTCTTTCAGGAAGAGATCGCGCGCAGTGCGTACGAACACCAGCTGCGCGTCGAGGCCGGTGAGACGGTGATAGTGGGCGTCAATCGCTTCGCGGACGAAGAAGCTACGCTTTCCGTTGCCGTCCCCGACTACTCGGCGCTTGAAGAGGCGCAGGTGAAAAGCGTGAAAGCGCTGCGCCAGAAGAGAAACGCTGCCGAGGTCACGCGAACGCTGGCGGCGCTGCGCGTGGCCTCTGCTAGAGACTCGGAGCAGCCGCAGCTGATGCCCATCATCATCGACGCGGTGCGCGCACGCGCGACGGTTGGAGAGATTTCGGAAACTCTGGCGGCAAACTGGGGTTTCTACCGCCCTCCACTCTAGAGCCATCGAGCAGTTCCACGTCGAGCCGCCACATGGAGTGGCTCGACGCTTGGACACCTCTCCGCTCGATCGTCGCTCTCTGCGCTTGAGCCGCTCTCTCCAGCAAACTAGCTTTCACTGTAGCCGCAGTTCTCTCCCAGAACCAACATGCCCACATACGAGTTTCGTTGCCCCACGGGCCACGAGTTCGAAAAGTTTTATCGCTCCATCAGCGGCGCGCCGAGCGAAGTCGCGTGCCCGACGTGCGGCAAAAAGGCGGAGCGGCAAATGTCGGCCGGGGGCGGACTCGTCTTCAAAGGCTCTGGCTTCTACATCACCGATTACGGGAAGGACGGTAAGAAGCCGCAAACTCCTCCTGTGAAGGCCGGAGAAGGGGCTGCCGCGGGCGGCGGCAATGGGGCGGAGTCTGCGGGCCCGAAGGGCGAATCGAAGCCCGCTGCCGATGCAAAACCTTCCGCTGATCCCAAGTCAGGCGGGGATTCAAAATCCGCGACCGCCCCAAAGCCCGCGGCCGCATCGAAGTCCGCCGCGAAAGGGTCGTCCCGGAGAGCGAAAAGCGGCGAATGACTGCTGCTGATCAGATCCGCACCGAGCTGATTCGCGCAGCGCGCGGCCTCGGCGCGCCCGAGGGCGTGGATCCGCTCATGGAGCGGCCGCGAGAGTCGTCGCACGGCGATTGGGCAACGAATCTCGCCATGGTTCTCGCCAAACCGCTCAAGTCGCGGCCGCGTGACATCGCCGAGCGGCTGCGCGACTCGATGAGTCTCGAGAGCGCGGGGGTGTCGAAGATCGACATCGCCGGACCCGGCTTCATGAATTTCTGGATCGATGCCGGTCGCATCGCCGCGGGACTGCGCGACATCATCGCCGCGAACGAGAGCTACGGC
>JAYWBE010000017.1:0-8232 GCA_043781715.1 Gemmatimonadaceae bacterium | reverse complement strand
ACAGGTCGCCCATGTGCGCCACGATCTGCACGGGCGTCCGAGCAGCCTTTCCGAGCTGAAAGTTGCCGAATCCGGGCGGCGCATAACGCTCGACTTTGGCTGCACGATACGCGATCGTGGCGAGCGTGTGGCGGAGGAAAACACGCGTGGGATCTTTCAATGCCAATCCGGCTCATCGCTCAGCGTATCGACGTGAATCCGGCTCGCGGACGCCTTGCCGGACAGTCGCTGCCACCCTCCGCTGCTGTTGCTGTGCGCGACGGCGATCTCGAAGCTGTCGGGCGCGAACCAGCGCGCGTGATTGAAGTCTTCATCGCAATCACATCCGCCACCTCCCGGACCTTTCATCACGATCGCGCCGGTCTTGAGATCGCGCACGATTCCGTAGGTCCCGGGATTCGCTGGCGTGGTATCCTCGCCTACGTAAGCGAGGAAGCGCCCATCCGGGGAGACGAGAAGATCCTGATACGAAGACCATACGTCGTCGGGTATCGGGCTTGTCTCGATGCGGTGTTTCCCCAGACGCAGGCGGAATATCTGGCGCTGCGGCGTCGACGAATCCTCCGAGAACTGAAGGAGCCCGATGACGAGGCTATCGCCCACCAGAATCGGCGCTGGTGGAATGACGTTCCGGACGGTGTCCGCGCCAAGCGGAGAAACAACTTCGATCCGATAAACGGTCCCGGTATCCTCCATCGGCTGCCACGACTCAGTGTAAGTGGAATCGATCACCCGGATGTGCGTGCTCGACCGGTCGCTGTCACCGTTGCAGGCGCCGCTCAGCGCGCCCGCGCCCGCGCCGATCAGAATCAACGGAACGCGCGCGCGCATAGAGATCATTTCCCGCCCTCGTTTTCGTCGGGGTCCGCAGCCGCGGGATCGCGGGCTGGAGAAGTGCTGATCTCCTCGGTGCTCGGCACGATCGGCGGCAAGCCGGCCGCCTTCAGCGTCGCGTTGATCGACGGCAGGACGATGAGCGCGCCGCGCATTGCCGACAGTTGTCGATCCAGCTGCGCCGACAGATCGTTGAACACGGTGTACGACTGGCTCGTCGGCTTCGCGTCGGTCCCTCCAACGACGCCCGAGAGTGCCGCGATCTTGTTGTTCAGTTTGATCGGGTAGTTGAGTGGGTCCTGGCCCGATTGATTCCTGACCTGATATATCTCGCCCTCGATCGCGGCGAGCCTGTTCGACAGGTCCGTGGCGATGCGAGAAAACGCGACACTCTTGTCCGCCGGGATTCTCTTCGCGCGATCCGCGAGCTGCGCCTTCATGTTGCGAATCGTCTTCACGGCATCGTTCGCCTGGCTGGTCTTATCGCGAATACGCATGAGGAAGTCGAATTGCTCCTTCAGATCGGCGTTGGTCGCGGTGCTGCGCGGATCTTTCACTATCGTGAGAGGCTGCGTGTATCTCTGACCGTTCACGTTAAGGCGGACGGCGTAGGTTCCCGGAAGGACGACCGGGCCTGCAAGGCTGCCTGCCCAAAGAATCATGTTGTCGAACACGGAGGGATCAGGATAGCGCAGATTCCAGGCGAATATATTGAGTCCGGCTTTGTTCGCCACACGCGGTGGAGGGGGTCGTCGCACCGGGCCTTCTTCGCTCGGTGACGCCTCCTCGCCCCGCGCCTCAGCGCGGGCCGTCGTGTCTGGCGCCACGCCTGCGCGTCGCAGGCTGTCGTTGCGCGCCGAGCGAACGCTGTCGGCGCGAATGGAGTCAGCCGCAACCGTCGGGTCCTGCTGGCTGGTGAAGCTGCGAATTATCTTTCCCTGCGCGTCGAGGAAATCGAGCGTCACCAGCTGGCGCGGTTGCGCGAGCGAGTAGTAGACGACGCCGCCTGACGGAGGATTCGCGCCAGTCGGATGTCCGCCCGCCGCGCCGTTTCCTCCGCCACCGCCAAAGCCGGCGCGATAAACCTTGCGCGGCTTGAAAAGGTGCGCGGGAGAGCGAGGGATCTCCGGACTCATTTGACGGAGCGCGGAGAGGTCGTCGAGAATCCAGAACGAGCGTCCGTGCGTCGCCGCGATCAGGTCACCTTCCTTGACGGCGAGATCGTGAATGGGAACGATCGGCAAGTTGCGACGCAGCGATTGCCAGTTGGCGCCGTCGTCGAACGATACCCAGACCCCTCTCTCCGTTCCTGCGTACAAGAGGCCCGCGCGCTCGGGGTCTTCGCGCAAAACGCGAGTGAACTCCGTCGCGGGGATCCCGTTCGTGATCGGTGTCCACGTTGCGCCGTAGTCGTTGGTCTTATACAGGTACGGCTTCATGTCGTCGAGCTGGTACCGGTTTGCGGCGACGTACGCCGTGCCCGACGCGAAAGTCGACGCGTCGATCATCGAGATGCGCGCCCACTCCGGCAAGCCGGCCGGCGTCACGTTGTTCCAGCTTTTTCCGCCGTCGCGCGTGATGTGGACCAATCCGTCATCCGAGCCGGCCCAGATCACTCCGGCGGTGCGCGGCGATTCGGCGATCGTGAACACGGTCGCATAGTACTCGACGGATGTCTGGTCTTTGGTGATCGGGCCGCCGGACGGGCCGAGCGTGCGCGGGTCGTGCCTGGTGAGATCGGGACTGATCGGCTTGAATGTCTGGCCTTCGTCGTCCGTCTGAAAAATCACGCTGCTCCCGACGTACATCCGTCCCGGGTTGTGCGGCGAGATCACGATCGGGTAGGTCCACTGAAAGCGATACTTCGCGTCCGCGGCGTCGTGGCCCATCGGGTTGTTCGGCCATGGATTGAGGTCCCGCTCAAAACCGGTTTTGATGTCCTTTCTGGTGAGGAGACCGCCGTACGATCCCGCGAACACGATGTCGGGCGTGTCGGGCCGCACCGCGATGTAGCCGCTCTCGCCGCCGCCGACGTCGTACCAGTCGCTGATGTTGATTCCGCCGCTCTTCCGGCTGGGGCCGCACAGCGTCGAGTTGTCCTGCTGCGCGCCGCAGACGCGATACGGGAAATGGTTGGTCGTAGCCACGTGGTAGAACTGCCCCGTCGCCTGGTCCTGCTCCGTCCACGATTTCCCGCCGTTGAACGACACGTTCGCGCCGCCGTCGTTCGCCTCGATCATTCGCTGCGCGTCGTTGGGCGCGATCCAGAGGTCGTGGTTGTCGCCATGAGGAACCTGGATCGGTTGGAATGTCTTGCCGTCGTCGGATGACCGGTACATTCCGGTGTTGAGCACGTAGACCGATTTTTCGTTCTTCGGATCCGCGAAAACGCGAGTGTAGTACCACGCGCGCTGTCGCAGCTTGCGATCGCTGTTGGTGCGGGTCCAGGTCGCGCCCCCATCGGCCGAGCGGAAAACTCCGCCGGAGTCCGCTTCGATGATCGCCCAGAGGATGTTCGAGCTCGCTCGCGCCTGCGAGCCTTCGCTCGCCGACCCGGTGAGAGGCGCGCTCGCTGGAGAGACGGCGAGCCCGATATTGCCTATGACACCCCGGGGCAGGCCGGGATTGCGCGTCAGCTCGGTCCAGTGCTCCCCGCCGTCGGTGGATTTGAAGATCCCGCTTCCCGCTCCGCCCGAAACCAGCTGCCACGGAGTCCGCCACGCCTGCCAGAATGCCGCGTAGATGATTTCTGGATTGTTGGGGTCGAGCACGAGATCGGTGATGCCGGTGGAGTCGTTGCGGTAGAGAATCTTTCTCCACGTCTTCCCACCATCTATGGTCTTGTAAAGGCCGCGCTCCGCGTTCGGGCCGAAGACGTGTCCCAGCGCTCCCACGTAGACGATGTCTGGGTTCGTGGGATTTACGCGCACTCTCGAGATCTGCCGCGTGTCGGCGAGGCCGAGCGACGTCCATGTTTTTCCGCCGTCACTCGTGCGCCAGACTCCATCGCCGTGGGACACGTTTCCGCGAATCGGGTACTCGCCAGCGCCCACGTACACGATGTCGGGATTCGACTCGCTGATGCCGATCGCGCCGATCGTCCCGCCGAAGTATTTGTCTGTGACCGGTGCCCAGGTGATTCCGCCGTCGGTCGTCTTGAAGACTCCGCCCCCGGTCGTTCCGAAGTAGTACTCGTTGGGGCGCTTGCCCGATCCGGCTACCGCGACCGACCGCCCTCCCCGAAACGGGCCGATCTCGCGCCAGCGGAGGGCGGCGAAGGTACTGGTGTCGTACGCGGACGATAACGCGGGTGTGCCTGGAATCCCGCGTCCGGGAAGCGGCTGACGCTGTGAAATGGCGGACGACGGAAGCAGCGACACAGTTGTAAGAGCGGCGCCAACCATCAGGCAAAGGGCGCGAGGATTCACGAATCAGTTCTCCGGGCGGGCGAGGGTAAGTGGCCGCTACTATGTAGCAAACACTCCGACCGGTCGGCAAGTGGTGACCGCTAGCGGAGAAACCTTTCAGCGAGCTGCGCGAGCCGTTCGTCTCCGTCGTGCTCCGCTCGCGCGCGAATCGCCTCGACGTAGGGGCGCAGCTTTTTTTCGCCCCAGTAGTATCCAGTCGCGCTCTCGGCGCTTCCCGTGTCGCCCGATCGCGCGCCCTCGAGCAGGGCCTCGGCCGCCGCCTCATCGTAGCCGGGGTCGCCGCGGGCGGGAAGGGAATAGCGTTTCCCTGGATCACCCCACCCAGCATCTTCTTTCACGAATGCTCGCGACATTGCGACTGCCCTCGACGGAATTGATGTAATGTCACAGCTTTCACGGCGGGTATCACGGGACTTGCAGGTTATATTCGCAATCCCGAAACCATGGAGGTCGGATGAGAGAGGAATCCTTTGAGGAGCAGCAGGAGACACTCGACCCGCATCGCCGCGAGGAGCGAGATGGAGCTGCGCTGGAGCTCGCCGGGCGACTGCGGCAGAAGGGAGTGCTCCTTACTGGACGCGAGGCCAGCGGCCAGCTCGACGACCTGATGACCGCCGTCGATCGCTTCGAGGCGGCGGTAATCGCTCGCGGAGGCGACCTCTTCGTGAACACCCCCTTCTCCAATCCGCCGGAGAATCCCGATTTCGTGATTCCTCTTCGCATGCCCGGAGAGGATCCGGAAGCTTACGCGGCACGCATCAATGCGGCCGCCGAGCGGTTGGAGACAGTCGACCTTTAGAGCCAGCGGTGGATAGCGCCACGCGCCGGAGTATCCGCTGGGCGCAGGCCGGCCTGCTGATAAATGCAGTCCTGGTGCTCGTCAAGCTCTTTGCGGGCATCGTCGGACACGCAAATGCGCTGGTGGCCGACGCCGTGGAGTCGTCGGCCGACATTTTCTCCTCGCTGATTGTGTGGATGGGTCTGAGCATCGCCGCCCGCCCCGCCGACGAGGACCACCCCTACGGCCATGGCAAGGCCGAGCCGCTCGCCGCCGCGGTGGTCTCGCTGATGCTGCTCGTCGCGGCGGTGGGGATCTCGATGCTGGCGATTCGTGAGATTCGCACGCCCCACCACCTTCCGGCGCCATTCACGTTACTCGTCGCCGCGGGCGTAATCATCGTCAAGGAAATTCTCTACAGAAGGGTGTCGCGCGTCGGCAAAGACGTCGGGAGCACGGTTGTCACCGCCGACGCGTGGCATCACCGCGCGGATGCGATCAGCTCACTGGCAGCGTTCATTGGAATCAGCATCGCGCTAATAGGCGGGCGCGGCTGGGAAGGTGCCGACGATTGGGCGGCGCTCGTCGCGGCCATGGTGGTCGCCGTGAATGGCGTGCGAACGCTCCGCCCAGCGATCTCGGGACTAATGGATGAAGCGCCCGACCGCTCGGTCAAGGAGCGCGTGCTGGAAGCGGCGTGCTCGGTGGACGGCGTCCGAAACGTGGAGAATCTGAAAGTGCGACGCTCCGGGCTCGGGTTCTACGCCGACCTTCACGTGCAGGCCGACCCCACGATATCACTCGAGGACGCGCACGAGATCGCGGCGACGGTCAAGTATGCAATCCTGGGGGCGATTCCGAGCGTCGTCGGCGTACTTGTTCACATGGAGCCTCATCGGGGCCGCGCAAAACTGCCGGAAGATCCGGTGCTGAGCCTGCCGCCGATTTGAGGCCGCCGCCGATTGACCCGCCGCCGACTTGAACCCGCCCGCTAGGATCGCTTCCAGTCCCCGCTCTTTCCGCCGCGCTTCTCGGTGAGGCGCACGTCCGAGATCTCCATCCCGCGGTCGAGCGCTTTCGCCATGTCGTAAATCGTGAGCAACGCGACGGTGACGGCAGTGAGCGCTTCCATCTCGACTCCTGTCCTTCCGCGCGTCGATGCCCACGCGGTGACGTGAAGCCCTGGTAGCGATCGATCCACTTCCAGATCCACTCCTGCGTCTGTCAGCGCGATCGGGTGACAGAGAGGAATGAGCTCGGCCGTGCGCTTCGCGGCCATTATTCCGGCGATGCGCGCGGCGGCGATGGCGTCGCCCTTGGCGAGCGCGTTTCGCTCGATGGCACCGAGCGCCTCAAGGCTCATTGTTATCGAGCCTTCCGCGTACGCGGTGCGCGCCGTCTCCGCTTTCCCGCCGACATCGACCATGCGGGCTCGTCCTTCGGCGTCCAGGTGCGTCAGCTCGCTCATTTCAGCGTCGCGGACAGCTCGCGAATCAGCCTGGAGGTGATGAGCTGCGGGCTGACGTTTCCATCGGCGTAAGTCTGCGCCTTGAGAACCGCATCGACGGCGCGAGCCGCGGACGCGGCGGCGGAGACATCCTTTTTGTGAAGCGCGTCCCGCGCGCGCTCACCCAGTAGCTCGATCAGCGCTTCGAGCGTGTCAGCGAAGGCGCCGCGCGCGCCCGCAGATCCCTGCGAGAGAGCCGTGGAATAAACCACAGACGGACGCGCGCTCGTTGCCGCATCGACGATTTTGCGCGCGTTGATCGTGGCCCTGGCGTCGGTTTCACCGGTGAGGAGCCTCCCCGGCGCGCCGGCGGCGGCCCGCACGCGCTCGGAGGTGGTCGCCTTCGATTTTGCGTCGAGCGCTTTCTTGACGACCGGATTCTCCACGAAAGCGCGGACCGCGCTGTCCTGAACGAGTGGCATCCGGACCGCCACGACGCGCGAGCGGATGGTTGGCAAGAGCGCTCCCGGCTCGCTCGATGTCAGGATGATGGTCGTGTCTGCGGGCGGCTCCTCGAGCAGCTTGAGGAACGCGTTCGCCGCCATGTCCGCGCCTTCCTGCGGGACCATCCGCTCCGCATCGCCGATGATGAAGATCTTCCGATTTCCCATCGCCGGTGAGATGGCCGCCCTCTGAACGAGGGAGCGAACAGTGGCGACGTATATCCCTTCCGTCCCGGATGGAGCCGCGTAGAGTCCGTTTGCCGCGGCGCGCTCCGCCGTGGCCTCGGCGTAGTCGTCACGCACTTGTTCGAGGTCGGGATCGGAGTCCTTGAGCCGCGGCCGGGGAAAGATCCAGTGCAGATCGGGATGCGTCAGCTCGGCGACGTAGCGGCAGGTCTTGCATGCGCCACATGGCGAGGCCGCCTCTGTGCAGAGCAGGCGCTGGGCCAGCCAGAGAGCGAGACGCTGTTTGCCGACTCCGCGCGGCCCCTGGAGCAGCAGGCTCGCCGGCAACGTTCCGGCGCGAATGCTCTCCCCGAGCCGCTCGCGCAGCTGTTCATGTCCGAAAAGGTCGACGATCGGCACGTCGAAATATGGTCACGGCGGCCTCTCGGGTCAGGTGCCTTGCGATGTTCTGGCGCTGGCACATTTTCTGACCTGAATGAGACAGCAGTCCGGACGCCAACCGCAACAGGAGATCGCAATGCCCAGCCAGCTCAAGGGGCGCAAAATCGCATTCCTCGCCACCGACGGGGTGGAGCAGGTAGAGCTCACTGCACCCTGGAATGCGCTAAAGCAGGCGGAGGCTGACGTGGTGCTCGTTTCCGATAAACCCGGCGAGATCCAGGCGATGAACCACGACGCGAAGGGAGAGAAGTTCCGCGTGGACGTCGAGGTATCCAAGGTGACGGCCTGGGATTTCGACGCTCTGGTGCTGCCGGGTGGCGTTGCCAGTCCCGACAAGCTGCGCACGAACAAAGTGGCGGTGAGCTTCGTACGCGACTTCATGGAGCTGGACAAGCCTGTGGCGGCGATCTGCCACGGCCCCTGGCTGCTGGTCGAAGCCGACGTTGTCCGCGGGAGGACGATCACCTCGTGGCCGAGCCTGGAGACCGACGTCAGGAATGCGGGCGGGGTGTGGGTGGACAAGCAGGTGCAGGTCGATCAGAGGCTCCTCACGAGCCGAAGGCCCGACGATCTGCCCGCTTTCTGCGCGACGCTGGTGGAGCTGCTGGCCGACGC
>JAYWBE010000016.1:0-2690 GCA_043781715.1 Gemmatimonadaceae bacterium | reverse complement strand
TTCGCGCGCGGATGTACTGCGCCGGTGTCAGTCCGAGGAGCTCCTTGAATTTTCGCTGGAGATGATGCGGGCTGAGTCCAGACTCCTCGCCCAGCAGCTCGAGCGTGATGCGCTCGTCACCAAGATGGCCGAGGTGATTGTCGATGTAATCCCGTGCGCTCTGGACCGCGCGGTGTGGCGACTTCGCGCGATTCGGACGGCAGCGCTGGCAGGCGCGGAATCCGGCGTGTTCCGCGGCATCAGCGGACGAGAAGAAAGCGACGTTGTCGCGCTTCGGCCGCCGGGAGGGGCACGACGGACGGCAATAGATTCCCGTCGTCGTGACCCCATAGAGGAAGCGGTCATCGGCGGTTGGGTCTCTGTGGAGTACGGACTCCCAGGCAATGGCTTCATCCATGGGAGCCCGCTCGGTTGGATTCCCTGCTTTCATCGAAGCCTTTTTCTTCAATCGTCCTTTCGATCAGAAAATCGTAACAGCCGGCGTCAGTATCACGCACATGGATGTATTCTACATCGCGATCCCCAAGCAGCCGCTCGAGCTCGGGCTCTACCACACCGTTTGAGACGTACTTCTGCGCGACCAGCCGCCGACCGCGCGCATAGGCATTGAGAGTGAGGCGGTGGGAAAGCATCTCCACCGGAAAGCCCCCATCCACCGGATATCGCTCGCAGTCTTTCTCGTGGATGAAAACGGGACCGGGCAGAGGAAGGCTTTCCTTGCCGTAGAACGGATCGTAGGTGAACAGTATCCGGCGTTCACTGCCGACGGTGAAGGTTCTCAGGCATTGGCGGCATGGCCCGTAACCGGTGGCCATTTCGGTGTGCGCGGGATGACCGTAACCTGGCGACCGGAGTGTTTTGCGGACAGCGTTTGTGATCCGGTCTCCGACGGCCACTACGCGATAGGACTGCATTGTATCCTCACTGGTCGAACGGTCTGTTTCGCTGCTCGTGCCGAATGATGCCGGTGCGCCAGGACGCGCGATATCCGAATCTTGCGGTCAAATTCCTTATTATTCGGCTAATTCCACGGCACCCCCGACACTAGAAGAGAATGACTGGACTCTCCGGAGACAAATTCGACCTTCTCGTAATCGGGGGCGGAATCACAGGGTGCGGCGTCGCCCGCGATGCCGCGATGCGCGGCCTGAGTGTCGCGCTGGTCGAGCGCGACGACTTCGCTAGCGGAACGTCGGGCCGCTCCTCGCGACTGATTCACGGCGGAATCCGGTATCTGGAGCAGGGACAGCTGCACCTCGTTCACGAGTCGATCCGCGAGCGGCAGACGCTGCTTCGAATTGCCCCGCATCTCGTGAAGCCGCTGGCCTTTACCTGGCCGATCTACCGTGGCGCACGCGTCGGAAAGGTGAAGCTTAGCGCCGGGCTGCTCGTGTATCAGCTCATGGCGGTGGGGAGATCGCGGAAGCACTCGACGCTGAACGCGGCGGAGACGCTGGAACGCGAGCCGGGTCTCAAGAGCCCGGGGCTGACCGGCGGCGCCGTTTACTACGACGCATGCACCGATGATGCGCGGCTCACGGTGGCGAACGCGGTGGCCGCTCGAGAGCTCGGCGCGACCGTCATGAGTCACACGCGCGCGATGGAGATAATCCGCGATGGCACCAAGGCCGTGGGAGCGGTCGCGAGATCGCAGCACTCTGGCGAAAACCGGGAGATCCGTGCGCGAGTCGTCGTCAATGCGACCGGCGTCTGGCAGAACGCCTTTGACAGCGACGAACGTGCTCGGCGGCTGCGCGGCAGCAAGGGAGTTCACATTGGAGTGCCTCGGGAGCGCGTAGGAAACCGCGACGCGCTTACTCTCATCTCCCCTGTGGATGGTCGCGTGATGTTCTGCCTTCCCGCCGGGCCGCAGGCCATCATCGGCACGACCGATACCTGGACCGACGAGCCTCCGGAAACTGTGCATGCATCGGCCGGTGACGTGGATTATCTCCTTCGCTCGGCGAACGCGTACTTTCCGCGAGCTCAGCTCACGCCGGATGATGTGGTGAGCGCCTGGGCGGGGATCCGGCCCCTCGCTAGCGCTCAGGCCGCGAACCCAAGCGCGGTCTCGCGCGAGCACAGCATCGCGACCGACCGCTCCGGGGTGATCAATGTCACCGGTGGTAAGCTCACGACTTACCGATCGATGGCGGCCGAGATCGTGGATCGCGTTCAGGAAGCGCTTGGCCACGAGAAGAAGGCGGCTCCTACGGACTCCGTCGAGCTTCCGGGCGCGGATCGCCCGAAGGAAATCGCGCGGCTACAGCGCGAGGACCCTGCTCTTTCGAAACCCTTGGTGGAAGGACTCCCCTACACGGGGGCGCATCTTGTTTACGGCGTTTCGAAGGAGATGGCGCAGGATCTCAGCGACTTGCTGATCCGCCGGACGCATCTGGCGTTCGAGACGCGTGATCACGGAAAGAGCGTCGCTCGGCGCGCCGCGGACATCGTCGCGCCACTCCTCGGTTGGAACGATCAAACGAAAGGCGCGCGTATCCGGGAATTCGAAGAAGATGTTGCGCACATGTTCGCGATCAGCAAAGCGTAGCGGTCACCCTCGTCAGAATTGCAGGGTTCCGCTGGAGGAATGCGCGAGACGCAGGAACTCGTCGCGCGTCTTGGGATCTTCGCGGAACGCGCCTCTCAGGGCCGAAGTAATCGTCTTCGAGTTCTGCTTCTGCACTCCA
>JAYWBE010000015.1:0-8258 GCA_043781715.1 Gemmatimonadaceae bacterium | reverse complement strand
AGCTTCGACAACTCGCGCTCGGATGACAGATCCGCCATTGTGTCGAGGAGCGCCTTCTGCTCATCGGCTCTTTGCCGCTCGCTTACCAGCAGCCGCGCGCGTGCGATTGCAATGCTTGCCTGATTCACCGCCGCGTTGAGGATTTCAAAGTCTTCCCGGTCGAACGCGTCCGGCTCGGTGCTCCCGACCACGAGGACACCAATGACCTTGTCCCCCACCTTGAGCTGAACCTCCAGCTCGGAGCCGGTAGCAAGACTCGCGACGTCTGCTCGGACATCCTTCCATCCCGCGCTTGCCTGGAGGACGCGCTCGCCTGTGGACTCGTCGAGCATGAACAGGGCGAGAAGGTCGTAGCCGAGTGCGGGGTCGCGGAGGCCGTTGACCACGCGCTCGCAGATCTCACGCTCGTCCTGGGCCTCCACGATGGTGGAGCTTAGGCGTAGCAGCGCCGATTGCCGCTGGACGAGTTTGCTGCTCCCATACTGGTTACGCCGCTTGCGTGGCTCCGTTGAGCTCGGCGCTGGTGTAGGCGTAACGGCTTCGGGCATGGGAGATCCGAAAGGGGATCGCAAAGGTACAGGTGGTCCCCAGCCGCGTCCAGAAAAATCGTTACATTGCCTGCGCGATCGCCTGGAAGCGGGGCGTCGCGCGTATCGAATCGAGATCGCTATCGTGTTCCAGCCACTCCTTGTGCCCGAATCCCTTGTCGACGGCGGTCTCCAGGCTCGAGAGGGCCTCCTCCGACATGCCAAGGAGCGAGTAGGCGCAGGCGATGTTGTACAACATCGCTGAATCCTCGGGATCGATCACCAGCGAGCGGCGGATGTAATCGATTGTCCGGTCCCGGTCGCCGACCGTTGCCAGAATCGCGGCGCCCAGATTGGTCGCCCTGGCGTCGTCGGGGTTGAGCTCGAGCCTTTCCTCTATGAGTTTGAGGGCCCGCCGGCGCGCTGCGTCGGCCTCGGCATCGAGACCCAGGTCGGCGAGCACCTGCGAGAGGAAGTTCGGAGCCAGGAAATCCTCAGGCCGGAGCAGCGAGGCCCGCTCGAACATTTTTGCGGCCTCCGCGTTCCGGCCCTGCGATTTGAGCCCACGGCCGTAGAAATATGCCGCTTCGTAAAGCTTGGGATCGAGCCGCATCGCAGTCTCGAACTCCTTCTCCGCTTCGTCGAATTTCTTGGTGAGCGATACCGCGATACCACGCGCCAGGTGAGCCTCGGCGAGATCCGGCTCCAGCTCCAGCGCCTTCTTGCTGGCGATGTCGGCCTGGCGCAGGTTGAACTCACGCGCATCCCAGTATGTGTAGAGCATCGAGCACGAGTCGGCGATACCCGCGTGCGCAAGCGCATATTCCGGATCGATCTCGATGGCGCGATTGAACATCTGCCGGGCGTATTCTACACTCTTGCGCCGCCATTGATGGAAGTACTGCCGGCCGCGGAGATAGTAGTCGTACGCCTGCACGTTCACCGTTCGCGCCTTCTCGATCGCTTTTTTCTCGCCCTCGGTGAGGATTACTCGCAGCGCTTTCACGATCGCCTGGGAGATGTCGTCCTGGATCGCGAAAACATCCTCCAACTCGCGGTCGTAACGCTCCGACCAGAGGTGATATCCGTCGGCGACGTTCACGAGCTGAGCGGTGATGCGGAGCTTGTTGCCCATCTTCCGGACACTCCCCTCGAGCACGGTCGACACCTTGAGCTTCCGGCCGATCTCACCGATGTCCTCGTTCTTTCCCTTGAACGCGAATGACGACGTCCGCGATGCCACCCTCAGTGACTGGACCTTCGTCAGCGCGTTGATGATCTCCTCCGCCATTCCGTCGGTGAAGTACTCGTTGTCCGGGTCAGCGCTCATGTTGGCGAAAGGGAGAACCGCCACGGATTTGGCCGCCGATACGGCCGGCTGCGGCATCGTCTGGGTATCCGTAGGTGTGTCCAGACTGCTCGAGCTCAGCGCCTGGGCGAACATCGCGGCGGTCTTGTAGCGGCTCGACGCATCGGTGGACATCGCCTTGAATAGGGCGCGCTCCACATTTTCCGGCACACTCCCCCGGAGCTCGCGTATGCGCTTCGGTACCTCCGTGAAGCGCTTTGAGAGGATCGCCTGCGCCGTTGGTCCGTTGAAGGGCCGCTGGCCCGCGAGCATTTCGTAGAGAACGCAGGCCAGACTGTATTGGTCGCTTCTACCATCGAGCTGTGTCTCGCCTGCCGCCTGCTCCGGGCTCACATAGGCAGGAGTGCCCACCATCATCCCCGTCTGCGTGAGTGTAACGGTCTGCGTGCCCGCTGCGCTCACGGCCTTGGCGATCCCGAAATCCATCACCATCGCTTCGCCCTCGTAAAGCATCACGTTCTCGGGCTTGATGTCCCGGTGCACCACGTTTTGCCGGTGGGCGTAGTCGAGCGCGGACGCCACCGCCCGCGCGTGATGAATAGCCTCGTCGACGGGGAGTTGTTGTTGTCGGTCGAGTCTCTCGCGAAGCGACTCGCCCTCGACGTAAGGCATCACGTAGTAAAGAAGACCATCGACCTCACCCGAATCGAAGAGCGGCAGGATGTGCGGGTGATTGAGCCGGGCGGCGACCCTGATCTCACGGAGGAACCGGTCAGGGCCGAGCGAGGCCGCGAGCTCCGGGTGCAGCACCTTGAGCGCGACCACACGGTCGTGCTTGGAGTCCTGCGCGAGATAGACAGTAGCCATCCCGCCGCGTCCGAGCTCGCGATCGACGTTGTAGGTCGACGCAAGGACTTCGCGGATGCGCTGGATTGGAAGTGTCACGTGAGGGGGCGGCTGGTTGCCGAATTCCTGGAAAAAAGGATGTGTCCGGCCACGACGAATGTAGGGAGCCGCCGAAGATCCGTCCAGAAAGCCTCCTTTACAATCTTCAGCCCTTCCCCCTTCGGACAAAAAAAACGCGCTCTCTCGAGCGCGTTTTTCAATCTACCGGCTCGCCGCCCTACGGAATCGTAGTTCCCTGCGTCGCCCACACCTGCCAGCGACCGTCGCGCTTGATGTATACATCGGTGAAGCGCACGCGCCGATCCATCGCCTTACCTTGAGCGTCACGTCCCACCTCGTGGTTGACGCCGGTGACAACCGCGGTATTCCCCTCGATCCGAACGTTGAGGTCGGAAAGCTCAAGAGACTGGAAGGCAGTCTTGTCGGTCCGCGCATCGGCAACCGCTTGCGCCTTGGTCATGATCCCCCCGGTGCGACTGCTGATGTCACTCACATCGAAGGCGTAGTTGCGCTCGAACCACGAGGCATCGTGCTTGAGCGAGGCGTCGTTCCACTCCCGCTCCATATAGGCCAGGACGGCCTGGTCATCGAGACCGTGGCCGGCATTGGCGATTACCTGCCAGCGACCGCCGCGCTTCTCGAGAACGTGAACGCTGCGGTTCTGGAAGGTCTGATCTTTCCCGTCGACCCTCACGGTCGCGATCGTGCGATGGGTTATCGTCGCCGTATTTGCGGTGCAGGCGATCGAGTACGAGTCGTACGCAAGCCGCGGGGCCTCGGCAGGGTTGGCACGGTTTCTTTCGGCGGCTTGAACTGCCGCGTCGATTGCCGCTGCCTTGCCCAGAGTTGCGGCTGGTCCGAGCCCTTGATACTCGTCCGCGTAGATGGCTTGCAGCGCCGCGCGGTCACCGCGGGTGGTCGCATCGCCCCACGCGTGGTCGAACGCTTCGAGCGCTTTCTTGTCCGCGTCGCTACACTGAGCGAAAGCAGGTGCCGCTGCGAAAAGAATCGAGACTGCCGCCAGAATTCGCCTCATAATCTTGTTCCTGAAAGGGGTGGGCTTGCCAGGATCGTCGGATATAGCGCCGCGACTTCCCAGGATCAAGCGAGCCGCAGTCGTAGGCGAGCGTCTCCCCCCGCCGGGGTGCTACTATCGGGCCGAGCACGCAGAGGCCGATGCAGACGCCTACTGGTGCGATTGGCTCTCGAAGTACTGCACAATGACCTTGCTCGCACTCAGCTCGGACAGCGGAGCGTCCGAATCGATCGAGGGCCACTCGTGCCAACCGCCCTCGATCGTATAGAGAACGACCTTCGCGCCGGTGCAGGAGCTGAAGCTCGTTAGCGCCACGTCCGGGGATGGGAAAGTGACTGTTCCGCTGTCGCATCCGTCCGTCGCGACCCAGAATTGCACTGACTGTGGGAGCTGCGCCGCAATTCCCGTCACGGGCACAGGCGGCCGAGTCAGCGCGATGTCGTCATATGGCACCTGGTCGTCAATCGTGCCATGAACGGCGATCAACCCCACTGCTTTGCCCGGCACGCAGTTGTCATCCTTCAAGCTTCCTGAAACCACCGCGATCGCGGCGATCATCGGCGCTAACCTGCACGCCGCGTGGTGCGCCATTATACCGCCGCTGGAGAATCCCGCGATATAAATGCGATTTGGGTCCACCGGCAAGTTCTTCGAAATCTCGGTTGCGAGCGCCGAGATGAAGCCGACGTCGTCGACGTTGTCTCGCGTCGCGGCCCCACAACACGCGCCGCCATTCCAGTCGGTTGGGAACAGTCCTCCGCCATTGGTGCCCTGCGGGTACGCGACGAGAAAGCCGTATGCGTCACTAAGTGAATCCATCTGAGTTGTATGTCGAATGCCATCTGCAGTGCCCGAGCTCCCGTGCAGCACCACGAGGAGGGGGTAGGGCGGAAGCGTAGCACCATTAAGTGCGGGCGCGCGGTGCGGCACGTGCAGCAAGTAGTCTCGCGGTGTCGTTCCGACCGCGATGAAGTGCGTCGTGGTTCCCGCAATCCAGCCCCCGCTCGTCCCGAGGAGATTGCCCGGGGCGCAGCCCGCAGACGCCATCACGGCCGATACCGCCATCGCGCCCCACGGGAAGGTCGGTCTCCATCGAATGCTCACCAGTGACTCCAGCCCACCCCCAACCCCATCTGCGTAGGCCCACCGGCTATCACGATTCTCTGCATGCCGAGGTTGACAACGACCCCGGATGACAGAATCCACGCGAGCGCAGCACCGAGAGTGGGTCTGGCTCCGGTGTGGATGCCGTCAACGAGCGCGATACGTCCAACGCCGATTCCCGTTGAGAACGCCGCGGAAAGATGCGATTGCCTGATGAACGGACGGCCTACACCAACAACGACAGCGGAAACGGCGGAAGCGGCCCTGGTTTGGGACTCACCGCGATAATGAGCGCCTCCCACGTCGAAGCGGAGTCCGACGCTGCCGGAAGGCTCATCGAGGTCGCCGTGCTGCCAGAATGTCGATTGCAGACTCGCACCGCCCGAAACCCACGAAGGGCACGCAGCACAGGAGAGGGAAAGGTACGCCCCCGTTACTGACAGCTCGCTGTTTGCGAAGGCGATTTGGCGGAACACCGTAACACCGATGTCGTTGTGAATCGCGTCGTCCGCGTCGTATCTCCAGCGGCCGTACCGCAACCACAAATTGCTTAGGGGCTGAACGTCGTCGTCGCCAGCGTCCTCCGCGTCGCCCGCGTCGCCCGCATGGCGTGAAAGAGGAGCCAATGCGCCAACGGGCGACAGAATCAACGCGTCCCACGCTGCGCGGTCGTTGGCGGATTGCCCGCCAACCGCGCAAGGGATCACCCCTGACGTCAGAAAAACTCCCGCCCAGGCTACCGCGAACCGTCGAATCAGCTGTCCTCCCTGCTCTGTGGCCTCCTCTAGAGACTGTTTTTGCGGGGTTAATGTCACCGTTTTTCAGGGTCGGCGGCGCCCCGGTTCGGAATGTCGAATTGGTAGCCGGCTTCCGCACAATTCTCTTGACGTCGATAGACCGAGTGGACTACCTTGCTTGCTAGCACAAGTTGCAAACACATTCGAGACCGTCACTTGATGCAATCGCCCGCTAATTATCGAATTCTCCTTCATCCCGCGTCGATTAGACTCGGGGCGACGGGGAGATTTTGCGCGGGCACCAACACGGATTCATAGCAGGTTGACGAGATAACGCGCAAAAGGGCCTCTCCAGAAAATCGGCAGAGGCCTTTTTTTTGCGCCACGGCGGCACCCCACTCACGGGAGCGCAGGCTCCGGGGATAGGCGATGACGGGAAAGCAGGGTTTGTACGATCCGGCTTACGAGCACGACGCGTGCGGGATGGGCTTCGTCGCCCACATCCATGGCGTTCGCTCTCGCGACGTGGTGGACAAGTCCCTCGAGCTCCTCCGGAATCTCTCGCACCGGAGCGCTGTCGCCGCCGACGCCTGCACCGGCGACGGTGCCGGCATCCTGCTCCAGGTGCCGCACGTCTTCCTGCGAAGGGTTTGTGGTCCGGCCGGAATCTCCTTGCCTGACGCGGGGAGTTATGGAGTCGGAATGCTGTTCCTCCCCTCCCGTCGCGCTGATCGCATCGTCTGCGAGCGCATCATCGAAGCAGTTGTCACAGATGAGGGGTGTTCCGTGCTGGGCTGGCGCGATGTTCCTGTAGACGACACGGTGCTATCCGGTCCGACCCGGCGGGCGCGTCCGGCCATCCGGCAGGTATTCGTCACGCGGATGGGTGTGGAACGCGAAGTCGACACCAGCTCTTCCTTCGAAGTAACGCTGTACGTGATCCGCCGGAGAATAGAAGCTGCGCTGCGTGAGAGCCCGCTCGGCAGAGACTGCTACATCGCGAGCTTCTCCTCGCGCACGGTGGTTTACAAGGGGATGCTCCGTCCGGATCAGCTCGCGCCATTCTATGAAGACCTTCGCGACCCGGACCTGGCGAGCGCGATTGCGTTGGTCCACTCGCGCTTCTCGACCAATACTTTTCCATCCTGGCGACTGGCGCACCCGTACCGGTTTCTCTGCCACAACGGAGAGATCAACACGCTGCGCGGCAACCTGAGCTGGATGCATGTGCGCGAAGCAATCATGTCTTCTTCTCGCTTTGGCGGCCGCCTCGCTGCGTTGCTGCCGGTCTGCGGCGAGAACCAGAGCGATTCAGCTTCGCTGGACAACGTGCTCGAGCTGCTGACGCTCGCGGGCCGACCGCTTGCGCACGCGATGGCGATGCTGATTCCGGAGGCATGGGAAGGACATACGACGATGCCCGTGGAGCGGCGGGCGTTTTACGAATACCACGCCTCGCTGATGGAGCCGTGGGACGGGCCGGCGGCGGTAGCCTTCACCGATGGGCGCCAGGTCGCTGCCGTTCTCGATCGCAACGGGCTCCGGCCCGCGCGGTACGTCGTCACCTCCGATGATCTCGTGGTGCTCGCGTCGGAGGCCGGCGCGGTGGCGATTCCCGTCGGAAACATCCGCGCCAAGGGAAGGCTCGAGCCGGGCAAGATGCTCGTCGTCAACACTACTCAGGGACGCATACTCGACGACGAAGCCCTCAAGACAGAGCTCGCGTCCGTGCGGCCGTACCGCCGCTGGGTCGCGGAGCAGAGAATCGAGCTATCGACTCTCATCTCGAAACAGCAAGGTCAACTGCGAGAAGAACGGGATGCGATATCTCGACTGCAACTGCGAGAAGAACAGGATCCGAGATCTCAGCTGACAGAAGATGGCAGGCCTGAGACACTGCATGACGACCGTGCTCTATCTCTTCACGCTCGGCAGCGGGCGTTCGGGTATACCGCCGACGAAGTGAAGATGGTACTGGGACCAATGAGTGAAGCTGGTGAAGAGCCGGCGGGGTCCATGGGGAACGATACGCCGCTCGCGGTTTTGTCGAGGCGTCCGCAGCTCCTCTTTTCATACTTCCGGCAGATGTTCGCTCAGGTGACGAATCCGGCGATCGATCCGATTCGCGAGCAGCTCGTGATGTCGCTGGCGATGAACCTTGGGCCCCAGTGCAATCTGCTGGATGAGACCGCCGAGCATGCGAAGCAGCTTCGCATAGTGCAGCCGGTTCTTACCGAGCAGGCGATGTCCGCGCTGCGCGGTGTGACTGATCCAACCTTGCGTGCGGTAACGCTTCCCGCGCTTTTCCCCGTTGCCGGTGGTATTGATGCGCTGGAGTTGGCGGTCGACGACCTCTGCCGCGCGGCTACCGAGGCGGTCGCGGCCGGGTTCGGGGTTCTCATTCTGAGCGATCGCGGGATGAGCGCGGATAGCGCTCCGATCCCATCGCCGCTCGCGGTTGCGGCGGTGCACCATCGTCTCATTCGAGAGCGACTGCGCTGGCGCGTGAGTCTCGTCGCCGAGACCGGCGAAGCGAGAGAGGTCTCGCATCTGGCACTCCTCATCGCCTACGGTGCGAGCGCGGTGCACCCGTACCTCGCTCTCGAGACCGTTTCCACCATGGCTCGTCCCGAAGCAAC
>JAYWBE010000014.1:0-2712 GCA_043781715.1 Gemmatimonadaceae bacterium | reverse complement strand
TGAGCATCGACGTTCCCGCGGGGCGCGCAACGGCGCTCGTCGGGGAGAGCGGCTCCGGAAAGACGACACTCCTTCGCTGCTTCAACCGGCTGGTAGAGCCGGATCGCGGTCAGGTGATAGTCGGCGACGAGGATGTTCGAACACAGTCGCCGGTGCCTCTGCGGCGCGGAATCGGATACGTGCAGCAGCACGGCGGGCTGCTTCCGCACTGGCGAGTGCTGCGCAACGTCGAGCTCGTGCCGACGCTTCAGCACATGCCTGATTCCACTGATGCAGCTCGGCGCGCGCTCGAGCTCGTTGGACTTTCCTCGGCGCAATTCGGCTCGCGTTTCCCCCACGAGCTATCGGGTGGCCAGCGGCAGCGCGTGGCGCTGGCGCGGAGCATCGCCGCCAGGCCCGGCGTGATTCTGCTCGATGAGCCGTTCGGGGCATTGGACGCAATCTCTCGCGCGGAGCTACAGGAAAGCTTCGACAACCTCCGCCACGATCTCACTGTCACCACGCTGCTGGTCACGCACGATCTGGCCGAAGCGGGACGTCTGGCGGAAGAAGTGGTCGTGATGAGGAAGGGAAGGATCGAGCAGCGAGGGAGCATGCGAGACTTGATTCGCGCACCGGCCACCGATTACGTCGCGCGGCTGATAGACCGGGCGCGAGCGGGACTAGACGCGTTGCGCGCATGAGACTCTCGTTCCGAATCCGAGTATTGTTGATCGCCACGATGGTCGCTGGGGGCGCAATACCAGTTGCACTCGCTGCCCAACGGCAGAATCGACCAGTTGTCGTCGCATCGAAGCCGTTCGGCGAGTCGTATTTACTGGCGGAGATGTTCTCGCAGCTGCTCGAATCCCGAGGATTCAGCGTGGATCGGAAGCCCGGGCTTGGCGCGACGGAGATCGCGTTCGGTGCGCTCCGTACCGACGCGATCGATGTTTACCCCGAGTACACGGGGACAGGGCTGATCGCGATCCTGCGCGACACGCTACCCGACTCGGTCGCCGCGGATCCGCGGGCGGTGTTTGCGCACGTCGCGCGTCGGTTTGCGAATCTGTACCATGTTCGCTGGCTCCCGCCACTCGGCTTTCAGAACACGTACGCGATCGCCGTCACACGGTCGACGGCGAGTCGCTACCATCTTCGCACGCTTAGCGACCTCGCGCGCGAGAGTTCGCATCTGACTGCGGGGCTCACCGCTGATTTCATCGGGCGAAGCGATGGACTCGTCGGCCTGTCTCGCATCTATGGATTGAGACCTCGCACTGTCAGGCCACTAGCGCCGGCGGTGAAATACCAGGCACTCGCGTCGGGTGCGGTGGATGTCATCGATGGCTATTCGACGGACGGGCTGCTTGCCCGCTACGATCTGGTCACCTTGATCGACGACAAGCACTTCTTTCCTCCATACGAAGCGGCCGCACTCGTATCGAGTCGGCTCGAGAGCCAGGTGCCTGGCGCAATCGCGGCGCTCACGCTTCTGAGCGGGCGTCTGGATGAAAAGACGATGCGCCAGCTCAATCGCCGACTGGAAATGGATGGCGAAGATGTCGGCCGAGTGGCAGGCGATGAGCTGGCCGCGCTTGGGCTCACCGGCGTTGCGCACGATGTGCAAACCGCACCATCGGCGCAGCAGTCGGGATTCGTGGAGTATTTGTGGAATCGCCGGGCAACGATAGCCACACTCACGGTGCGGCATCTCGAGCTCGTCGTATTCGCTCTGTTCGCCGCCGTTATCGTTGCGGTTCCACTGGGACTTGGGCTCGAACGCACCAGACGAATCGCGGAGCCGACGATCGGCGCACTCGGAGTACTGCAGACGATTCCAAGCATCGCACTGCTCGCGTTCATGATTCCACTGCTTGGTGTCGGAGTCGCGCCGGCACTGGTGGCGCTCTGGCTGTACGCCCTATATCCGATTGCGCGCGGGACTTATACGGGAGTGCGCGACGCCGATCCCGACGCGGTCGCTGCCGCTGAAGCGCTTGGCACCACTCCCACGCAACGATTGCTGTGGGTGCGCCTTCCGCTGGCGGCGCCGGTTATCATGGCCGGGATCCGCACAGCCGCCGTAATCACTGTAGGGGCAGCGACACTCGCCGCGTTCATTGGGGCTGGAGGTCTGGGCGAGCCCATAGTGGCGGGTCTCGCTCTCGCGGACACGCGGATGATTCTTTCAGGCGCGCTTCCGGCCGCCGCACTCGCCCTGGCCGTGGACGGTGTCCTCGCGATCGTGGAATTGCTCGTGAGTCCGGCCCACCGGCGGAAACAATTCTGGCGAAGGCGAACCGAAGATCCGGATAGGATAATTACTCCGGCGGTCTAGTCCTGCGTCAACAGGCCGCGGCAAGCCGCTGTAGCTGAATCGACGAACTCGCGGACCTGTTGCTCCTGGGCGGACGCGGCGCCGAACCGGGATCCGGGGAGAACCGCTCCAACCCATTCATTGGTGTGCCAGGTGCCGTTTCCCCACAATGGGCGCGATTGGGCATGAGACGCCGTGGGTTGCGGGCTCATGTTGAGATAAAAGTACGGCTCGTCATAGTAATCATCGCCTGGCTCCAGTCCGATTCCAATGGTGCGATCAGGCGCGACCTTGATGAGCGTTCCGAGGTCGAAGTGATGCGGCCAGCACCTGACTTCGCTGGCTCCGCGGGTCTTTCGGACAACCGAGCCGAGTAGTGTGGCAGCGTTCGCGAACCACTTCGAAAGCTCTTC
>JAYWBE010000013.1:0-2717 GCA_043781715.1 Gemmatimonadaceae bacterium | reverse complement strand
TGGCTTTCGTAATGGCGCTGTCGAGAAGCGTGTTCGTATTCTCGCCGGCGCCGAAAGTGAAGGAGCCGTCGGCGTTCTGGGTGCTCACCGGCACCGCGCCGCAGTAGTTCTCGGCGAACAAAATGTAGGCTAGCCCGTTGAGCGAAAGCATCTCGGGATATCCTGTGCTGTCGTCGGCGGTCTTGGCTAGCGCCTCGAAGTTCCTGATAGCGAACTCTGATGAGGCACGAGCGCGTGTCAGGTCGAAAAAAGTACCGAGCAGACTTTGATTCACCACCTGCTGTGCACGCTGATCGATCTCGATTCGTGTTGGATATGTCTCGGTGTTGATGAATTCGTCGCTCAACAGGGCGGCCAGGTCGACTTGTTCTTCGTCCGCGTCGCCATTGTAAGCGACTCCGAAGTTGCCGATCGCTCCGGCACGCAGGGTAGGCAGAGCCCCCACGCCCGCCAGGGCCCCGGGGAGGGCGACGTCCGGATCCGTCACCTTCAGAATCTTATCGGAGTTGCACGCTATGAGGCCGACGGCCGTAACCACCGCGGTCAGGAGCGCCGGCGCCATTCGCCGACGCAACAAAATAAATGTATCCATCATTTTATTTTATCTCGTTGAAATAGGTAAGCTGAGATTAGAACTTGATGCTGACGCGTGCTGTCCACGACCGTGTGGGGGGAAGCGTCAGGAAATCCGAGGTGCTGAAATTCCCGCCCGGCTCCGAGTTGCTCTCGGGGTCGAATCCCTTGTATTTCGTCCAGGTATGGAGGTTCCGGCCAGCGATGCTCAGTTCCATCGCCCTGCCGCCGACCATTCGCCTCAGGCTCTCGGGCGCAATGAGCGTGAAAGAAAGCTCTCTGAGCTTGGTGAAAGTCGCATCCTCCACGTAAAGCGCATCTGTACCAAAGTTGATCGCGAGGTTGGCCGCCTGATCAACGAGCGCCGAGTTCTTATCGAACGCCTCCTGACATACACCGAAGGCGCAACGGAATCGCCGCGTGAAGTCGAACAGTCTGTAACCACCCTTGTGGTCGATCAGGGCCGAGACGCGCAGCAACTTGAACAGCGTGAGCTCGGGTGTTACCGACAGCTGTTGCTTGGGCAGCGGATTTCCCAGATAGACTTCGGTGTCTGATACGGCGATTTCGGATGCGGCGATGATGTGGTCGCCGTTGGCATCCTTGAACGTCACGCTTCTACCGAAGTAGCTGCCGAGCGGCACCCCGACCCGGTGCTGTTGATTGCCGAAGATAATCGGCGGCACCGGCTGTCCCGGGCTGATCTCTCCGAGGGAGAGCACCTTGTTGTCGTTGCTCGACGCGGAAAGCGTCAAGTTGAAAGCGACAGGATCCACGTCCAGAACTTTGGCGTTAGCCTGGAACTCCCAGCCCTTGTTGCTGACGGATCCGAGGTTCTTGAATTGAGTTCTCGTCAAGCCGAGGGACGGCGGGAGGGGCACCGCGATCAGAAGATCATCGGTTCGCTTGTTGTAGTGAGTTACCTCGAGTCCGAGCCTCTCCCGGAAGAAGCCCGCATCGAATCCAAGCTCGGTTTCCTGAGAGCGCTCGGGACGAAGGTCGATGTTGCCAGTTCCGCCGACGGTAATTCCCGGAACGTCTGAACTGTTGACCGTCACCGTCTGAGCGTTGAAGAACGTGATCGCATCGCGGAAGTTCGGCTTCTGGCCGGATCGTCCGTTCGCGGCGCGCAACCTCAATGAGCTGACCCAGTTGGTCTTCGGGAAGAACGGCTCCTCATTCACCACCCATGAGAGTGTGTACGACGGATAGTTTATGCTACCAAAGTTCTGCCCGAACGCGCTGTTCTTGTCGTTACGCAGCGCGGCGCTGAAGAAAATGCGATCCCTGAACGCAAGGTCCTCGCGGAGGAGCCTGCTTACTGTCTTGTTGTCTGTGTTCGTCTCACCGACGGCGAAGCGTGCGCTAGCGCCGTTCAGCGAGCCGGTTCCGCCGAGTAGCGAGGCTCCGAATGCCAGGGTGCCACGTACTAGCTCCTTGCTGAACAGGCCGCTGACTTTCGTGGTTGACTTGATCCCCGTGAACGGAGTAAAGGCCGCCGAGAGAGTTCCGTTCGCCGTGTAGTTGTAGATCGAGAATGGATTCGACGTCCGCTGGCCTTGGGGCAGGTCACCGAAGAAGACCTTGTTCGGTGGAATCAGCTCGTTGTCGTACCTGTTGAGGTAGTCGAGTCCGGCCACGCCGGTCGCCGTCAGCCACGGAAGAGGCTGATAGGACGTGTTGATAGTGTTCTCGAAGCGCTGGGTGTCCTGCCGCGTATTGATCGCGAAAATCTCTTGCGGCGTCTGCCCGGCGAGGTACCCGTGCGCGAGGGAGTCGTCCGCGGTGCCCCCAAGGAGGCCGCCGGGAAGGATCCCGAGAATGTTGTTGTCGTTCTGCGGCAGGCGGAGGTGATCGGCGAGGTAGCTGGTGCCGATCTGCACGTTCCAGTTGTCGCGCAACTGAACGGAAAGGTTGGCGCGCCCCGATGCGCGCTGTTCCGTATTTATCTCGAAAACACCCTGCTGCTTGTCGAAGTTCCCTGAGACGTAGTACGTGACCTGGTCGGTTCCGCCGGTGACGTTGGCTCCGTAGGCCCCGTGATGGCCAGTGATAAACGGGCTGAATTGCTCGAGCGGATTGAAGGACGTGAGTCCGCCCGCATTCGGGGTGCAGAGTCCGAGCGTCTGGCTGTCGAGATCGCA
>JAYWBE010000012.1:0-8346 GCA_043781715.1 Gemmatimonadaceae bacterium | reverse complement strand
CGTACCGCACGACGAGCGGCAGTCCGCCTTTAATTCCGATCCAATACCCGAGGATTCCGCCGACGATCGCGCTGAGCGCGGCAAGAATGATCACGACGACAATCGAGATATGGCCGAGCGACGCGTACGCGGCTGCGGTGACGAGCGCAATCTCGCCGGGGAGCGGGATGCCGAGGCTCTCGAGGAGCACCAGCGCCACGAGTACCGGATATGTGTACGACTGAAGCAGTCGTGAAAGGTGGTGCGCGAAATCAGGCATCTGTAGGTCGAAGGCAATAAAAGAGCCCTCGGTCCATCGGATCAAGGGCTCTGTGCGCATCAAGCCGCGGGTAATGTGTTGGAAGCGCGGACGGCCGAACAACAACTTCTCAGCGCCCGTGATCGTCTAGGGCCTCTTCTTCAAGCCGGGCCGACCGCGCTGCTGCGGACCCATGCCGTCCTTCTGTGATCCATTCTGCCCGGAGAGTTCCTGCGCCCGTATCCGAAATTGCTGCTGGAGCGCGATGTACCGCGCGCGCTGCACCGGGGTCATGAAACGCGCGAGCTCCTTCTGCTCGGCTTCGACGATCGCGATGCGCTGCTTTTGCAGCCGCAATGATGTGTCGAGCAGATCGCTCACGTGCTGCTGGTTCGCCTGGCTATCCGAAGTCATCTCCTGCCGGAGCTGGCGCCGGGTTTCCCGCTCCTGCGCCGCCACCTGACTGAGCTGCGGGGCGAAGCGGGCGTTGGACTGCTCCAGCTGCGACATCTGCGCATCGGTAAGTCCGACCCTGTCCCGCGTGAGCTTGGCGGCACGCTCGCGAAACTGCTGGTCGAGGGCCGGCCGGTTCGCCTTGGTGACGGGCGCGGTCACCGGCTGCGCGTAAGCAGCGGCTCCGCTAAGCGCGAGAGCCAGCGTGACGAATCGGAGCGATCCCTTCATGGCCTTAATCATGATCAGAGACTGTCGCCGCTGTCCACGGAGATCACCGGATCCGATTCGGAACCCGGAAGCGCATCGAAGCCGTCCATTTCGCTCATCAGCTGCACGAGACTGCCATCACTCAGGCCATCGGCGTCGGCGGCGAGAGCCAGCGCGTGCTGGTGCGGCGCAATACTCGGCTGCACGACCGGTTTGGAAGCGGCGACCGACTCGGCGGACTTTGACTTGGTCGCCTCCGGCGCCTTCGCAATCCCGTTCGGAAGCTGCTGATACCTTGGCGAGCTTGAAGCTGGAGGGCCGTTCGGCTGAAGCAGAACCGATCCACCTCCCAGCACGACGAGCGTGAGGCTCGCTGCAACCAGCCACGACACCACACGGGTCTTCGCCGGACGCTCCGTCGCAGGAACAATCGTGCGGTACGGCGGAATCTGTCGCACCACGCTATCGACATCGATCGACGGAGCGAATACCGCCGCGCTTTTTACGGTGCGAAGGACGTCCAGATCCTCCTGGCAGCTCTCGCACGTCGCAAGATGCGCTTCGACGCGCAGCCTCTCGCCATCGGCGAGGGTGCGATGCAACAGATCCGGAAGCATTTCCTGGATGTCGCTGTCAGTGCACTCATTCATCTTTCAAAAACTCCTTTACCGTCTTGATCGCATTGTGGTAGTGAACCCGTGCCGCACCCTCGGTACTTCCCACCACTTCCGCGATCTCCTTGTATGACAAGCCCTGCTGCACCCTCAGCGTGAACACCTCACGCTGCGTCGGAGAAAGCGCGTCGAGCGACTTCCTGACTCTCTCCTGTGCCTCTTCCGCGATCAGCCCATCGAGGGCGCCATATTCACTCACGTGATCCGTTTCTTCCACGAAAACCGTCTCCCGGCTCCTCCGCTCCGCCCTTCTCCGATCCAGCATCAGCCTCCGCTCGATCGTGAAGAGCCAAGTCCTCAGCGTGCTCGCTCCGCGAAACGAATCGAGCGACGCGAACGCCCTGACGAACGTGTCCTGAACCAACTCTTCTATCCCGTCCCGCTCCCCCGCACTCGCGGCGAAGCGCGCCAGGGCCTGGGAATGCCGCCCCACCAACCGCGTCGCGGCACGGCCGTCTCCGGCCCTCCAGCGGTTGATTAGCTCCATATCGGTCTCTTCGAGCCTGCCCTCGGGGCTAGGAGTCATGGAGCCTCATCCGGTAGACGTTCCCGGAGGCCTGCCGTTAAGACCGATTGACCGGGCCGAACGGCACTCATATGCTTCGCGCTCATCGTGCCCAAAACTACTACCCTGAGGAACCCCTGACTCTACCACGCCGGCGCATGATGCCCGAAAAGATCTCCCACCGCGGAGCGCATCAAACGCTGCCGGAAAACTCGATACCAGCATTTCTCCGCGCGATCGAGCTCGGAGCAGACGCGATCGAGCTCGACGTGCACGCGACGAGCGACGGCGTCGTCATGGTGCACCACGATCCAATCGTGAACGCGCCGGGAGAAGTGAGAGCGCGAATAGCCGATCTCTCCGCTTCTGAGATCAGCCGCTTCCCGCTGGCGCATGGCACCGAGATTCCCACGCTCCAAGCGGTTCTCGATGCCGTCGGTGACCGGGCGAGGGTCTACGTCGAAATCAAGGCAACGGACATCGAGGCTCTGGTGGTACGGTGCATCCGTGAGTCCGGCGCGAGCTGCGCTGTGCACGCCTTCGACCATCGTGTTGTCAAAGTTGTGAAGCGGATTTTCCCAGCCATTCGAACCGGTGTGCTCGAGGTCGCGCGTCACATCGATCCGGTGGCATCGCTCGTCGCCGCTGGAGCGCAGGATCTCTGGCAGGAGGTGTCGTTCATCGATGAGGATCTGGTTGTGCGCGCACACTCCGTCAATGCGAGAGTGATCGCCTGGACCGCCGACGATCCGGACCAGTGGGAAACCCTGAACGAGCTCGGCGTCGACGGCATTTGCACAGATCGCATCGCCGAGCTCGCAACATGGAGCCTGTAACTGCGCTAATTTATTGCGTTCCGTAGCCCTTCTTCGGAGGAATTTCCCTCACATGCGCGCTTTTCTTTGGCTTTCGTTGGTGGGAGCCGCAGCCTGTGCATCTGCTCCGTCCCAGACGACCACCTCAGCGGCGCCGGCTCGCGATTCCGCTCAGGCCGACATCGGGCGCGGCGGCGCGTCGATGCCCAACGCCGATCCGTTTCCGAGCACTTACGTTGCCTTTCCCTCTCGAACGACGGTCATCCGCAACGTCAACGTTTTGACGGCGGCTGGACCGATGATCAGGAACGGCGCGATTCTCCTGCAGAATGGCAAGATCGCAGCGGTGGGTGCGACAGTTGACGCACCGGCCGATGCGCTCGTGATCGATGGCGCCGGCAAGTACGTCACTCCCGGCATCATCGACGACCACTCCCACCTGGGTGTGTACGCCGCACCAGGCGGCAACGCGTTGAGCGATGGCAACGAGGCGACGAATCCCTCGACGCCGCAGGTGTGGGCCGAGCATTCCGTATGGCCGCAGGATCCACAGTTCCCTCGCAATCTCGCTGGTGGCGTGACGACACTGCAGGTGCTTCCCGGCTCGGCGAACCTCATTGGCGGGAGAAGCGTGGTGCTCAAGGTGGTCCCCGGACGCACGGTGCAGGCGATGAAGTTCCCTGGCGCGAAATACGGACTCAAGATGGCGTGTGGTGAAAATCCCAAACGGGTTTATGGACAGCGCGGCGGACCGTCGACACGGATGGGCAACGTCGCCGGTTATCGCACCGCCTGGATCAAAGCGCAGGAATACCGCCGCAAGTGGGACAAGTGGAACGCCGACCACAAGGGAGACCCACCGACGCGTGACCTCGGCAACGAAACTCTCGCCGAAGTGCTGCGCGGGAACATTCTCGTTCACAATCACTGCTACCGCGCCGACGAGATGGCGCAGATGATCGACATCTCGCACGAGTTCGGATACAAGATCCGCTCGTTTCATCACGGGGTGGAGGCGTACAAAATCGGCGACCTGCTCGCAAAAGAAGGCATCGGCGCCTCGATCTGGGCAGACTGGGGCAGCTTCAAGATGGAAGCGCTCGACGCGGTGAAGGCCAACATGGCACTAGTAGACCACGATGGGGCCAAAGTGATCGTCCATTCCGATGATCCGTCGGGCTCGCAGCGGCTCAATCAGGAAGCGGCGAAGGCGATGGAAGCCGGCGCTGAAATTGGAATTCCCGTGAGCGAGGATCAGGCAATCAAGTGGCTCACGATAAATCCGGCGTGGGCCCTCGGCCTCGACGACAAGATCGGCTCGCTCGAAAAGGGGAAAGACGCCGACATCGTGCTCTGGACCGGCGATCCGTTCAGTGTCTACTCGAAGCCGGAGAAGGTATGGATCGACGGCGCACTGCTGTACGATCGCCTCGACCCGGCCGAGCAGTGGCGCACTGATTTCGAGCTCGGCTTCGTACCGTTCAACCGGAATTAATCGATGATCTTATACGAGCTCAATTCGCGTTTCGCCGTCGCTGTTGCTCTTGCGGCGACGTTGGCAATGCCCGCCGCGGCCCAAACGATCGCGATCACCGGAGGCAAGGTGTACCCGGTAAGCGGGCCACCGATTGAAAACGGCACGGTCATAATCACCAACGGCAAGATCGCCGCTGTCGGAGCGAACGTGCCGATCCCGGCCGGCGCGCAGCGCATCGATGCGACCGGCAAGACTGTGACTCCCGGCTTCGTCGACGCGTCGACGCAGCTCGGCGTTCAGGAGGTCGCAGCGGTGAACGATACGCGTGACATGACCGCGCGTGGGAAGGACAACATCGCGGCCGCCTTCACCGTCTGGGAGGGATTGAACCCGAATTCGGTGTTGCTCGCCCCCGCGCGCAAGGAAGGCATCACCAGCTTCGTCATCGTTCCAACGGGCGGTCTCGTGTCGGGCCAGGCTGCTCTGGTTGACGTGGTACCCGGAACGACGACCGAGATGATCATCAGAGCTCCGGTCGCGATGGTAGCTGAAATCGGCAATCCGCAGTCAGCGGGAGTCGCCTCGCGCGGCGAGCTGATCGTGAAGCTGCGGGAGCTGCTCGAGGACACGAAGTTCTTCCAGACACACCGCGACGCATTCGATCGCGCTCAGACTCGGCCTTTCTCGGCGAGCAGGCTCGACCTGCAGGCGATGATTCCGGTGGTGGAGGGCAAGCTTCCACTACTCATCTCGGTCGATCGCGCGTCCGACATTGACGCCGCGATGCGCCTCGCGCGCGAGTATGACGTCAAGCTGATGATCAGTAGCGGCGCGGAGGCCTGGATGATCGCGGACAAGCTGGCCGCCGCGCGGATTCCGGTTCTCACTGGAGCGATGAACAACATTCCGGCGGGATTCGCGGCGCTCGGGCAGCGCCAGGAAAACGCCGGCCTTCTGCGCAAGGCGGGAGTCCAGGTCGCGCTCATCGGAAACGCGGGAGGCGGAGACGAAGAAGCATTCAACGTTCGCAACCTGAAGCAGGAAGCGGGCAATGCTGTCTCGTACGGAATGACGTGGGACGACGCGCTGCGCGCGGTAACGCTCGCGCCCGCTGAATTTTTCGGCGCGGCGGATCGAGTCGGTTCGCTAAGACCGGGTCTCGAGGGCAACGTCGTCGTCTGGAGCGGCGACCCGTTCGAGTTCACTACGCGGGCCGAGCATGTGTTCGTGCGTGGGCGCGAGTACAATGAGAAGACGAGGCAGGATCAGCTGATTGAGCGGTACCGGACTCTGCCTGGGACGCACAATAGTCCGGTTCGGCAGTAACTGCGCATGACTACTGCGAACTGAACGGGATGCGAGGTGTCAACTACAAACTGAACGGGATGCAGTTCTCAGTAGCAGGCGCAGGCTTGTCTAGGTTGGAGTGCCTGGGTAGCTGTCGCTCGCGGTTCCACCAGAAGCGCTGCTCGACGACCTGCGGGCTGTGGATGCCTGCTGGCGCTTCAGTTCGATCTCGGCTTCAAGTCGGCCTGCTTCAGAGTCGTGAGTCTCGAGAGTCGCCTTGAGGCGATCGTATGTGGCCGCATCGAGATCACCGCCGCTCTTTTTTGACCGATAGACGGCGTATCCGAGCGCCTGCGCGGCCTTGTCTGCCAGCTGTCGAGTGCGGAACGCCTCGAGTCGGGTCTTTCCGTCGTCGAACGCGTCCTGCGCCACTTTGCCCGCGCGGTCGAGCTCCTGTTTGAGTCTATCGAGTAGTGCCATCGTCGTCTCGTATGAATGGGTTGCTACACTTGATCGTACGCAGAACGGGGCTCTGACGTTTCATCTCAGTATGGCGGGTCGCCCGCCTGATGGCAACAAAAAAGCCCCTCGCGGGGCTTTTTGAAGCTGGGCAGAGCTTACGCTGCGCTCGTCTCCACTTCGGGATAGACGCTGACCTTGTAGCGGGTGCGGCTCTTGTGCTCGAATTTCACGACGCCATCGATCAGTGAGTAGATGGTGAAATCGTTTCCGAGGCCGACGTTGCGGCCGGGATGCCACTTGGTGCCGCACTGGCGGACGATGATGTTGCCGGCGATGACCTTCTCACCACCGAACTTCTTGACGCCGCGGTACTGTGGATTGCTGTCGCGACCGTTGCGCGACGAGCCTACACCTTTCTTATGAGCCATTACTTCTCTCCCCCGCTCTTCTTGCCGAAGGCGATATCCTTGATGCGGACTTCGGTGAACTTCTGCCGATGGCCCTGCTTTTTCGCGTAGTTTTTGCGGCGCTTCTGCTTGAAGACGACGATCTTGTCGTCGAGTCCGTGCTTGACGATCTCGGCCGTGACGTGCGCGCCCTTGAGGCCTGGGGCGCCGATATGGATCTTGTCGCCGTCGGAGCCGAGGATGACGTCGTCGAACGTGACCTTGGAGCCGGCGTCACCGGGGAGGGTCGGAATTCTGAGTGTTTTTCCCGACTCGGCGCGGAACTGCTTGCCGCCAGTACGGATTATTGCGTAAGTCATGGACCGTGTTGCGGTTAAGTGGTACGGTGCAGCCGTTTAAGTTAGCTGGGGACAGGGGATGGGTCAACCCTTGGGACAACTCCAAAGGAATACGATGCGAGCGGTCAACTGCAAACTGAACGGTATGCGAGTTGTCAGTGGCAGAGTGCTCAGTTGAAAGTCAATTGCACCGCAGAGATCTATGCGATCGCGTACTGCTGCGTCACATCCCTGCCCTGCGCCTTGACCACGAGCTTGAACTCATCAGGCTTGAGCAAAGGATCATCCCTGAACTCGAGCGAGAAGTTCGCCGCCTTCTGAAGCTTCTGCGCGAGGTCGCGCTCCTGTTCGAGAACGTACATCGCGACGTCCGGGTGCAGCTTGACGAGCAGGTTGTCACGCCGCCCCTCGACCGCCATGCGCTTGACCGAGCGCTCCATCCGTCGCACGATCGTTTCGGGCGTCAGCACGCGTCCGGTCCCGTTGCACGTCGGGCATGCTTCGGTCGAGGACTGATAGTGGCTCTGGCGCACCCGCTGGCGCGTCATCTCGATCAGTCCCAGATCGCTCACCGCGAACGCTTTGGTTCGCGCGCGATCGCGCGAGAGATGCTGCCTCAGCTCCTGTAGCACGCGGTCGCGGTTCGCCTTGGTCTCCATGTCGATGAAATCGGACACTATGATTCCGCCGACGTCGCGCAGCCGTAGCTGGCGCGCGACTTCCTGAGCCGCTTCCATGTTAGTTCTGAGAACCGTTTTCTCCGGATCCTTTTTGCCGGTGTAGCGTCCCGAGTTGACGTCGATCGAGACGAGCGCCTCGGTTGGCTCGATGATCAGATATCCACCGGAAGGAAGGTCGCAGCGGCGCTTGAAGATGTCCCTGATCTCCGATTCGATCCCGGCTGTGTCGAAGAGCGGGACCTGCGACTCATGGAGCTTCACTCGTTCGATCAGCTCGGGCGCGATATCCTTCAGGTATCCGACGATCTCGTTGTAGACCTGCTTCGAGTCTACGGCGAGGCTGTCCACCTTGTCGCTGAAGATGTCACGCACCAGGCCGCGAGTGAGACCACTCTCCCGATTTACCAGCGATGGAGCTTTCTGGAAGTGCGTCTTTCTCTTTATCTTCTTCCACTGCGACATGAGACTGTTCAGCTCGCGCTGCAACATCTCGGGCGTCACGTCTTCGCTTACGGTCCGGACGATCACGCCGCCTGACTTGTCTGGAAGAATGCTCTGGACCTGTTCCTTGAGTCGCGCCCGCTCGGGCGACGATCCGATCTTCCGGCTCACACCCACCTTCGATGAATCCGGGATGTAGACCAGGAATCGGCCGGCGAGAGAGATCTGGGCCGTAACCCTCGGACCCTTGGTCGAGATCGGCTCCTTCGATATCTGGACCAGAATTTCCTGGCCCCGCTTCAGAGCTTCCTGAATCAGAGGGGCTTTCGCCCGGCGGCCGTTGCTGACGTGGCCGTTGC
>JAYWBE010000011.1:0-8350 GCA_043781715.1 Gemmatimonadaceae bacterium | reverse complement strand
CTGCGGAGTGGGAACCGGCTTCGCATCAGTCGAGGCATCGATCTCGGACACGAGCGCGATCACCGGCGTGTCTTTCGGATCGGCATCGAGCAGCCTCATGTACCACTTGCGCGCCTCGACGGTGTTGCCGCTCTGGAGCGACATGTCGCCCAGCGATCTCAATGCAATGAGATTCTCGGGATCCAGTGTGAGCGCGCGCTCGAACACCTGCCGCGACTCATCGAATTCGCCGGTCTCGTACAGCGACTGGCCGTACACGATTTGCCCGCTCATGTGACCGGGCATCTGCGAGAGCTGCGACCGGCAGATCTCTATCGCGCGCTTCGGCTGCCCGCCTTTGCGGTATTCGTTCGCGAGCGGAGCGAAGTACCGACGGGGGTTCTCCTCGAATTTTTCCTGCAACTCCCGCAACCGGTCGTAATCCATCGCTTACCTCGGTTCAATCTGCAACAACTTCCCGGAACTTCGGTTTCACGCTCCAGTACCAACTGAAAGATGCAGCAATCTCCGCGTTCGCGCGACTTGCATCTCGGTCACCCAAACTCATAGCTTACAAGGCTATACGCCATCTCGCCCCCGCGACCGGGGCCACCTCAATTCGTGTAAGGAGTAGTGCCCTTGTTGCAGCAAATGCGGGCCTCCGCAAAATACATCTGGATCATTATCGTCGTGCTGTTCGTTGGCGGCTTCCTCCTGGCGCAGACTTCGGGACTGCTCGGCAGAGCGCCGGTAACGAACACCACAGCCGCCGCCACCGTTAATGGAGAGGACATCCTCGCCACCACCTGGTACCAGGCAACCCAAAATCTCGAGCAGGACGAGACTCAGCGCAGCACTCAACCGATCTCTCTCGACCAGAGACAGCGACTGATGGACCAGGCATTCGACCAGCTCGTGAGTGACGCCCTTCTCCGCCAGGAGTACCGGCGCCGCGGTATCACGGTATCAGACGACGAAATTCTCCAGGCGGCACGCTACAGCCCGCCGCCACAGCTCACGCAGGCGCCCGACCTTCAGACAGACGGACAGTTCGATCCCGCCAAGTACCAGCGCTTCCTGGCCAGCCCCCTGGCGAAGCAGAATGGGCTTCTGTTCCAGCTCGAGCAGTACTACCGGACCGAGATCCCGAAGGAAAAGCTCTTCGACCAGGTCGCGACCGACGTGTACATCTCGGACCAGCAGCTGTGGCGGCGCTTCCAGGACACGCACGACACCGCACAGGTCTCCTTCGTGGCGTTCGAGCCCGAGCGCATCGCCGACTCCGCCGTTCGCGTGAGCGACGACGAGGTGCGCGCGTACTACGACACCCACAAGAAGCTGTTCGATCGCCCGCGCACGGCGAAGGTCTCGGTCATCATCGTGCCGCGAACGGTGACCGCGACAGATTCCGCCGCGGTTCGCACGCACGCGCTCGCGCTGAGAGCCAAAATTCTCGGCGGTGAGAAGTTCGCGGATATCGCGCGTGCTGAATCAGCCGACTCTGTGTCCGCCGCGAATGGCGGATCGCTCGGCAAGGGCCCCAAAGGAAGATTCGTCGCGCCGTTCGAGACGGCCGCGTATGCGCTGAAGACGGGTGAGATCTCGCAGCCGGTGGCGACACAGTTCGGGTATCACTTGATCAAAGTCGATGCGCGGAAGGGCGATACAATAACCGTGAGCCACATCCTGCTTCACATCCAGCAGAGCGATTCCGCCGCGGCAAAGACAGACCGCCGCGCGGATTCTCTGGCGCGCATGGCGGCGTCCACCGATCAACCGGCGAAGTTCGATGAGGCGGCGCGCGCGCTCCAGATTCCGGTAATCAGGAGCTCCGTGGTCGAGGGCAACACCATGACTGTGAATGGACAGTACATCCCGAGCGTCGGTCCGTGGGCGTTCCAGGGTGCGAAGCCGGGCGAGACCAGCGAGATCTTCGACGCGGAGGATGGTTACTACCTCGCGCGGCTCGATTCACTGACGCCCGGGGGAGCTCTCTCGCTGGACCAGGCGAAGCAGGACATCCGCACCTACCTGCTGAGGCAGAAGAAAATCGACGCGCTGATTCCACAGGCGCGGAACTACGCGAAGGTCGCGGCGGCGAGCTCGCTCGAGCAGGCGGCGAAGCTCATGAACCTCCAGGTAGTCAGCACGAAGCCGTTCACCCGAGTAACCGGCGTCACCGAGCTGGCGCAGGCGCCGGAGGCAGTCGGCGCGGCCTTCATGCTGCCCCTTCACACCATCAGCGAGCCTATTCGTTCGACCGGCAAGGTTGTGGTCGAGCGCGCCGACAATCGCATTCCCGCGAGTCGCGCGGCGTTCGAGACTCAGAAGGGAGCGTTGCGCGCACAGTCGCTGCAGCAGCTCAGGCCGCAGCGGGTGAGGGAGTTTCTCGCCAACCTGAGAGCGGTGGCGAAGATCGACGACAAGCGGAAGCAGGTGGAAGCTTCCGCTCGCCGCACGACTCAGTAGCTAGAGCAGCCTCTTCGGCGCCGGCCGCTCGGCTTCCTCGGCGGCGACGCGGCGACGCTCGAGCTCCGCGGAAGTCAGGCGCGACTGTGTGTCCGACTCCAGTGGCGGCTGCGTCTCCGAGGTGACTTCGCGCGTCGCCTCGTTGATGTTCTTCTTGAATTCCCTGATTCCCTTTCCCATCGAGCCCGCGATCTCGGGGATCCGCTTCGCGCCAAACAGAAGCAGTATCACCACCATGATTATCAACAGCTCGGGGAACCCCAGATTGCCAAACATAGAAGACTCCTAGAAAAGCGAACGCGCTATGAGGTAAGCCACGAGTACACCCAACAGGCTCAAAAGTGACACATCCAGCGCGATTGGACCGACGGCAAACTTGAGTATAACCAAATCCACTGGCAGCGGCCCGATGGCGGGGGTCACACCCGTTGTGAAGAACTCTTTCGCCGCGCCCGGCGGCAGGAACCTGCGGCCTACCTGGGTCAGCAGACCGCCCGTAATGAACCCCGCCGACAGAACGAGAGCGTGAAAGAGCGCGCTTCGCCCGCTACGGCCGCGTGGTGGTGGCATTATGAGTGTCTCTCCATGACGTAGGAAATTGACGCTGTGAGCGACCGGCGCGCTACCGTGTCGGGCAAATCCGCGAGAGCCTCATGAGCCTTTTCGGCGTACTCCTCACCGCGCTCGCGCGCGTAATCGAACCCGCCGTTTTCATCCACGATCCGAACGACCGAAGCGATGTCTTCCTCGCTCACGGTCTCGCTTTCGAACAGCCGCTCGACTTCCTTGCGCGACGCGAGAGACATCTCGCGGAGCGCGTGAATGAGGGGGAGCGTCACCTTGTGCTCGCGCAGATCGAGACCCGACGGCTTGCCGGTGGTTTCCTCCTCTTCGCGATAGTCGAGCAGATCATCGGCGATCTGAAACGCCATTCCGAGATTCTCTCCGAAGTTCCCGAGGGCGTCGCCGTAGCGTCGCGCGCCTGACAGCGCTCCCAGCTCGCACGCGGTTCGCATGAGCGAGGCGGTCTTCGCGCGAATGAGATCGTAATATTCGCGCTCGGTAAAGCGCAGCGGATCGGTGACCGCGAGCTGCCGCATCTCGCCGAGTGTCATCTCGGTTGACGCTCGCGTCAGCGCCTTGAGCGCCTCGAGATCCCCCAGTCCGACGAGGTGCGTGAGCGCTGTGGAATAGAGGAAGTCTCCCATGATCACGGAGATCTGGTGGCTGAAAAGCGCGTTGACGGTCGGCATCCCGCGACGCAGCGCCGAGTGATCGACGGCGTCGTCGTGGACGAGCGTCGCGAGGTGAATCAGCTCCAGGGCCGCGGCGAGGGTGACGGCCTGGTCTTCGGGCTCTTCAGCGACCTCGCTCGAGAGCAGGAGAAGAGTCGGGCGGAACAGCTTGCCGCGCATGGCGAGCAGGTGCGCGCTCACCTGGCCGACGAGCGGCATATCGCTGGCAACGATGCGCTCCATCGCTTGCGATACATCGTTGAGCTTATCGCGGACCGGAAGCTGAATCGCCTGGAGTGTGACTCCACGCGGCGGCGTCATGTTCACTCTGCGTGGGTCCTGGGCTGCGGCCGATCTCATTTCGTGGCGGCCTTTGTCATCTGCTTGAGGCGCTTGCTCACATCGCGGAAGTCGATGTCGATCGCAAACACCCGCTGGTAGTACGCGGCGGCATCGCGTGCCTTTTTGCTCCCCTCGGACGCGAAGCCCAGGAGGTAGAGCACGCCGATCAGATCCTCATCCTCCATTCCGGGCTCGCGCAACGCGCGTCCGAGCACCGTGATGGCGACGTCGTGCTCGTTGCGCTCGATGAAGCACTGTCCGAGCGCCTCGTAGGCGCGGATTCGCTGCGTCGCTCCGCGCAACGCCTTCTGGAACTCGGCGACCGCTTCGTCAATGAGGCCCATCTCCTTGTAGGCGACGCCCAGATCGTAGTGGCTGTCGAAATCCTCGTCGTCGACGTTGGCGGCGACGCCGGCCTTGAACTTCTCGAGCATGTCGGTGAAGTCGGCTTGCTCACCTTCTACCCGGTTCTCGTCCTCTTGCGCGACCATGCGTGTCGAGCGCGGGCCGTGCTCTTCCCGGAGCCAGTCCCCCAGGTCGACGAAATTGTCGTCGGAGTTTCGCTGCGGGGCGTTCTCTTTCGGAGTCGCCGCGCGCGGAATTTCGGTCGGCGGCGTGGCCTGGCGTGGCGCGGGTTTGGGCGAAGACGTTTTGGGTTTCGTACCCTGGCGCATGAAAGGATTGACCGGCGGACGCTGCGGCGCCGGCTCCTCGCGGTGGGGAGTCCCGGGCTTCTTCAGTTTCGGGCTCGTCATCCGGAGCGGCTCGACGAGCTTCGGCTTGCTCGGCTTGGCCGCGGGCCGCTCATCGTCTTCCTCCTGCTCCTCTTCCTCGTCCTCTTCGTGTTTCGCAGCTGGTGCGTCCTTCCTCGCCGGAGTCCTATGCGCCGCCTTGGCGGCTGGCGTGCGAGCGGGCTTTTCCTCCTGGACTTCGGCTTCTTCCTCCTCGTCTTCGACCTCTTCGGCGTCGAGCTCGAGTGTCTCGAATTCATGCACTTCAGCCTCGGCGGGCGCGGCGGCGCTCGTCTCCGGCAGCGGTTCGTGGACGAAGAACCGATCGTCTTCGAGGACATTCAGTCCGGCCAGAGGGTCTTCGTCCAGAAGAGGCTCGCCCAGTCCGGGCTCGTCGGGATTCAAGCCGGACCCTGCCGGAATCAGTCCCTCGACGGAGGACGATGGCGGGCCGACCTCGGGATCTATCACGAACGACAAAGGATCCGCGATGGATTCCAGCCCTTCGAGCGGGGAGGCATCCGTGTCGATGAGCGACAAATCGAACGCCGGCTCGAGATCGCTGACCGAAGCGCCCGTCTCGAAACCGCTGACCGAAGAACCCGTCTGGAGACCAGGGACTGGGTGTGACTCGAACTCCAGAGTCGGTTCGAGGTCTGCCATTGGCTCGAGATCAGGCAGTTCCCCGATGTCCGGCAGTTGCTCGAATTCCGGTGACGGCTTCACGTGCGGGGGCGTGCGCGGCCGCGCCGGCCCCTGGGGCGCGAGCGCGGTTCTCTCGAATCCTTCGATCTTGGGCATGGGCTTTGTCGGCGACGCGCCGACGTCGAGGAAGACGAGGCCGCCCGATTCTCTTTTGACCGGCGTCCTGGACCGGCGAGGCTCGACACTCGGATCCAGGGTGTGAATTCGCTGTACGGTCGCTTCCGCCTCGGCCGCTCGCCCCTCGGCGTCGAGCGATTCGTGGAGTATCTGCAGCTGCTCTATCGCCTCGGAGCCCTTCCCTGCCTTGGCGAGCTGGTCGGCTAGCATCAGCCGGATGTCGTCCTGTCCGGGGCAAAGATCCGCGAATTCCTGGAGCGCCTTGAAGGCATCTGTTTCGCGGCCGGCGCGGTGCATCCGGTCGGCGTATTCGAGGAAATTCTTCTTGGCGTCGCTGTTGAAGCCCTTCTTGGCCGAAATCTTACCGAGCTTGTAGTAGATCTGATGGCGCGCCGGGGCATGGCGGAGAATCTTGTTGCAGAGCGCGATGGCGTTGTTGAGGTAGCCGCCCTCGGTGTAGAGATCGACGGCCTGCTCGTAGTAGTTGACGGCCTGGTCGGTCTTGTTGAGGCGCAAATTGAGGTCGCCAACCCGGTTGTAGACGGTTACGTCGCGATCCTCCTGCCCCTCAGTCTGCTCGATGATCTGAAGGTAGACCTCGAGCGCCCGATCGTATTGCTTTTTCTGCTCGAATTCGGCAGCCTTTTTTTTCAGCTTGTCGACGTTGGACATTAAGGGCGCCGGGCAAAAAGGACTTACCCGGTAGGCACGGCCTCCGGGAGACGAGCGTTCAAGTTACTTCCGCTGTCATAGGGGTGACAAGGCGCGCCAGCCTTCCACGACCCCACACAAAGACGTGCGCCGTACCAGTATGGCAACTCTCGTACGTCGGCGATTGCGAAGAGCGCGAGATCGGCGGCAAAGCCCGGCGCAATCTGCCCGACCTCTCCCGCAATCCCCACCGCGGCCGCCCCATTTGCCGTGGCGGCGATGAGCACTTCCGCTAGGCTCATGCGTAGCTGACTCACACCGAGCGTAAGCATCAATGGAAAGTTAACCGTTGGAGAGGTGCCGGGGTTGAAGTCGCTGGCGAGAGCGACCGCCGCTCCGGCATCGATCAGTGCGCGCGCCGGCGCCTGTTTTGCCTTGCCGAGAAAGAGCATGGTGCCGGGCAGAAGCGTCGCGACGGTGTCCGACTTCGCGAGCGCCTCGATTCCGCGCTCTGAGATTGCGGCGAGATGGTCCGCCGATACCGCCTTGAGTGAGGCGGCGAGCTCCGCGCCGCCGCACGGCTTGAGCTCGTCAGCGTGGATCTTGATGCCGAGTCCGGTTTTGCGCGAGGCTTCGAGAATTCGGCGGGTCTCGTCGATCGTGAACACGCCCGGCTCGCAGAAGACGTCGGCAAAGCGCGCGATGCCCTGCTCGACGACCTTGGGCAGAAGGGTGTTGATCAGGAGATCGAGGAACTCTTCGCGCCGCGCTTCGCTCGTGCGGTATTCGGGGGGGATCTCGTGCGCGCCAAGCCACGTAGGCACGATGCGCAATGGCTGTCGCTCGGCAAGGCGTCCGATCACACGCAGCGCCTTCAGCTCGTCTTCAACCGAGAGGCCGTAACCGCTCTTGATCTCGAGAGTGGTCGTTCCGTAGGAGGCCAGCGACTTTACGCGTGGCACCGCGAGGTTGTAGAGCTCGTCCTCGCCGCGCTCGCGAAAATCGCGAACCGAGGCGTGGATTCCGCCCCCACGCTTCGCGATTTCCATGTAGTCGAGGCCCTCGGCGCGCAGCTCGTGCTCCTCGAACCTCGGCTTGCCGAACACGGCGTGGGTGTGCGAATCGACCAGACCCGGAGTGAGCACACCGCCGCGGCAATCGACGACGTCGGCGTCCGAATAGGCGTGCTGGAGATCGCTCGCCGAGCCAATCATCGCTATCCGTCCGTTGCTGACGGCGACGGCGGTGTTCTTCAGAATGCCGGCATCGCGCATCTCCTTGCCCTTTCGCGCTCGGGCGGGTCCCGCGCAGGTGACGATCTGCGCGGCGTTGACGAACACGAGATCGTTCAAGACTCTTCCGTCACGCGGGCGACGCGAGCACGGGCGACGCGAGAACCGGCATCGAGCGCGCGGGAGACGCCATCACGTCGCGCACGCGGGAAAAGCGGAGCGGAGCCTGCGCCTCGCCACGACAGGCGTAGAAGCAGGCGTTGCAGTTGATCGGCTCGTACTTGCGGAACTCGGTCCAATGGAAATCGGTCGGAAAGTCCGGGCACCGCTTCACTCTGCCGAGGGGGTCGATGTGAATGGTCCGCATTCCGGAGCGGCAGGGCTCGGTGACCTCGCCCCGCACGTAACGAGGAATTTGCTCCAGGTAGTAGTCCGAGTTGGTGATGACTCCGCGTGTCTTCCTCTTGAATTCGAGCAGCTCCCGCACCACTTCTTCGAGCTGGCGGGTCTGGCCGCGCTCGATGAGCCCCTCGGTGCTGCCGTTCTTGGCGTCGGTGTAGCAGCTGAAGTTCACTCCAGAGCCTAACTCGCGTGCGCGTCGTACAATCGGCAGCAGCTGGTCCAGATTGTCGCGCTTGATCACGGTGTTGAAGCGGATGCCCGTGATCCCGATCTCACGCATGCGTGGAATCGCGCGCATGATCTTTCCACTCAGGCCCGGGATTCCGCGCGCGCGGTCGTGCCGCTCATCAAGATAGTCGAGCGAGATGTTGAACTGGTTGATGCCTGCTTTCCAGAGAGAGCGCGCGCGTTCCGGAGAGAGCATTCCGCCGTGCGTGATGAGCGTCATGTACTTGAGGCTGACGGCGGCGTTCACTCCCGCGACCAG
>JAYWBE010000010.1:0-2724 GCA_043781715.1 Gemmatimonadaceae bacterium | reverse complement strand
CTCTCGCCCGCACGCTCGGCGAGAGAGTCGGACGCGAGCTGAAGATTCCCGTCTATCTATATGAGCGCGCGGCCACGACTCCCACGCGCGAGAATCTCGCCGACGTTCGCCGCGGCGAATTCGAGGGGCTGCGCGACGAGCTGGGCAAGAACCCGGCACGCAACCCTGATTTCGGACCGTCAAAGATCCACCCGACCAGCGGAGCAATCGCGATCGGCGCGCGGCCGTTTCTCGTCGCCTACAACGTCTACCTCGGCCCCGCTTCAAATCTTCAGATCGCCAAGAACATCGCCAAGGCCGTGCGCGGATCGTCCGGCGGCTTCAAGTACGTGAAGGGACTCGGCCTCGATGTGGATGGCCAGGCTCAGGTTTCCATGAATCTCGTCGATACCGAGAAGACGCCGCTCCACATCGCGTTCGATTTCGTGAAGATGCGCGCCGAAACCGAAGGAGCGCAGGTGACGTGGAGCGAGATCGTCGGACTCGTCCCCGAGAAAGTCCTGTTCGACACCGCCGTCAGTCATCTGCAGCTCAGGCAGTTCACGCCTGCGCAGGTGCTCGAGCGTCAGGTGCGCGAAGTGGTGAGCGGGGGCGAGAGCGTGAGTGGATTCCTGGCCTCGGTCGCGTCGTCTAATCCTGTGCCTGGTGGAGGAAGCGTCGCGGCGTACGCAGGCGCGTTGGCTGCTGCCCTCGCGCAGATGGTGGCAGGCCTCACCATTGGAAAGAAGAAATACGCGGCGGTTGATGCCGAAATGAAGGAAGCCGCTCTCAAGGCGATTGCGCTCGGAAACCAGCTCGCGACGCTGGTCAAGCGTGATGCCGAAGCGTACGCGCTGGTCTCGGAAGCCTACAAGCTTCCCAAGGAGCCGGCTGACGCGGCCGCTCGTCGCTCCGAAACCGTTACGAACGCGCTGCTCAAGGCGGCCGAAGTGCCGCTCGAGACCGCGCGCGCTGCTGTCGAAGTCGCGCAGCTTGCGGCACTCGTAGCCGAAAAGGGGAATACGAACGCTGTAACCGATGCTGGCGTCGCGGCGCTGCTCGCGGCCGCCGCGGCCAAGGGCGCGGCTTACAACGTGCGGGTCAACGTGCAGGCACTCGAGGACAAGTCGAAGGGCCAGTCGCTTGCGCGCGAGGCGGAGCAGCTTGTAAAGAAAGCTAGCGACCTTGGCGACCAAGCTACCAGGCTGGTCGAGCGAGCACTTTCCGGCTGAGACTCACCGCGGTGTAAGGCATGAGCATTCACTCACGCGCATTTCTCCTCATTCCAAATCTTCTGGCGCTGAATATCGCAGCGGCCCAGGTTGCGCCGCCTGCCCGCCCGACACCGCTGGTCGGTGCATGGGAAGCGGTGACTCGGTCGACCGGTGGACTGGGATCCACGATCTCATTCGCGCCCGACAACACGATGAGCTATACGCTGGGCGCAATGGTGGACATGAAGTACAAGCGCGCTCGCGACAGCCTCTACATCATCGATCCAGAGAATGGCGTGAATGCGTTCCGGGTTTCGATCATGCGGGACACGATGGTGATGACCAACCAGGGACGAGAGCAACGCGAAACGCGCGTCGGTGCGCCTGTGAGCGGCGCCGATCCCGTAGTCGGCCGCTGGACCTACCTCCATTACACCGGGGTGCCCGCATTCGAGGAGTACACGCCGGGCGGAGACTTCCGCTTGAGGGTACCGATCCGCACGCTGCAGGGCACGTACGCGGCGATGGGCGATTCGGCGATGCTGCATCTTCCGGGGCAGGGCGGCGGCGACCGCGCCGTGCGGTTCGCGGTGTCGGGCGATACTCTGCAGCTGATCTGGAACGGTCAGACCAGCCGCTACGTCAAGATTGCGCCGCTAGGTCGCTAGCGCCGTCAGGATCCGCGGTCCGTTCTCCGTGATCGCGATCGTGTGCTCGAAGTGCGCCGAGCGCGTCCCGTCCACGGTGACGACAGTCCATCGGTCGGGCATCGTTCGCGTGCCCGGCATCCCGACGTTCACCATCGGCTCTATGGCGATCGTCAGCCCGGGCTGAAGGCGGGCGCCTCGCTTGGGTTTCCCGTAATTCGGCACCTGTGGATCCTCGTGGAACCCGACTCCGATTCCGTGTCCCACGAGATCGCGCACGACGCTGAACCCCGCCGCTTCGACCACGCCCTGCACCGCCGCGCCGATGTCGCCTATATGGTTCTCAGCGGTGGCCGCCTCGATGCCGGCCGCGAGGGCTTTCTTCGTGACGTCGAGAAGCTTCTTCGACTCCGGATCGATTTTCCCGACGGCGACGGTGGTAGCTGAATCCGTGTAGTAACCGTCCAGCTTCACCCCGATGTCGATCGAGACGATGTCTCCCTCCTCGATCACGCGCTTCTTCGATGGAATCCCATGCACGATCTCCTGGTTGATCGACGTGCAGATGCTCGCGGGAAAATTGTAGAGACCCTTGAACGCCGGGATCGCGCCGGGATGGCTGCGAATGAAGTCGTCGGCGATCTTGTCCAGATCCATCGTCGTCATGCCGGGACGCACGCTCTGCTCGAGCAGCTGCACCGTCGCCGCCAGTATCTCGCCCCCGCGCGCCATGATGTCGATTTCGCGCGGCGACTTGATCTGAATCATTTCCCGAGCGCCTCAACGGCGCGAGCGGTCACTTCGTCCACGGGTGCGTCCGCGTCGATCTTCAGAACGTTCTTCTTGTGGTCACGGTACCAGTCGACCACCGGAGCCGTCTGCCT
>JAYWBE010000009.1:0-2747 GCA_043781715.1 Gemmatimonadaceae bacterium | reverse complement strand
TGCCGTGCGCTCGATATGGAGCTGCGTCATTGGCTGGTGGCGATCGCCGCTCTCGCGATTGCGAGCGTTGACGTTGATGCCAGCACGGTCGTCCCACGAGGCGCGAGCAACGTAGGAAACGATATCGGGCACAGACGATAGTTCGGTCCTTTGCGCGATTCCAAGAGGAAAGCGCAGGACAGTGTCCCCGATGGTGATTACTAGGATTGGCACCGAACCCAGCGACGGTCGATCGCCGACAGGTGCCTGCCTGAACTCGTCAGATATGAGCGAGAGGCGAACCGCGTCAGGAGGATCGACGCGAGCGCGTCCCCCGAACTCGTAAACCGCAATCAGAGTATGCACGTCGTGCGAAACCGAGAAGAGCCTGGAGAAAAAGTTTCCCGACGCAAGAGTGGTCTTGAAGCGCGCACTGGTCTTGTTGAGAGCGGTGTCGAAGGCGTACTCGATCTCGCCTAAAGATGCATTACCGGACGCCGCGGAAACTCGGCTCTCACTAACCGTCCCTTGGGTTGACCCCTGTGCAGTGCTGACGGACAGTGCGACTACCAAGGCTGAAAAGCTGATCCGCCGCGCGAAAGCGGCGGGACCTCGCGTGTGACTTCCTGCGCGAATGGCGGAGACCATTGGTGCACCTTGCTGGACGGGTAGGTCATCGCTAAACCTGAACTGGAATCCTGTCAATACAGAAGTTTGTTTTGATCTTGACCGCGGCACCGTACGGGTCTACCGGAATTGGGCATACGGCGGCCGCCGCATTATTGACTAGTCTGACTAGATTAAATAGCTTGGTACCATGAGAGACACCTATTCGCTCTACGAGGCAAAGGCCAAACTGTCGGCCATCATTCGCAGGGTGCGGGAGGGGCGACCGGTTGTCGTTACACTGCACGGCGAGCCCGTCGCGGAAATCCGGGCCGTTTCGCCGCGCTCCGGCGGCCTCGTCCACCGAATGGAGCAACTGGTGGAACGCGGCATCGTCGTCCGCAATCCGAGCCGGGGCTCGACCACACGGCCAATTGTGAAACGGCCTGGCGCGCTCAAACGGTTCCTGGACGATCGCAACGAATGAAGGTCGCGTACGTGGATACGTCATGTCTGGTGGCCGTTAGCTTTGGCGAGAGCGGCGGCCCAGCTCTGACGAGGCGTCTGAAAGCGTATGATGAGCTGGTGTCGGCGAATCTCCTCGAGGCGGAATTGCGCGCCGTCTTCGCGCGCGAGCGGATTCCTGCCGGTAGCAATCTTCCCTTGCCGATCTCGTGGATCCTGCCGGATCGCCCCCTGACCGCCGAAATCGCGCGGGTGTTGGACGCGGGCTACCTACGCGGAGCGGACTGCTGGCACCTTGCGACGGCGCTGTACCTGGCCGAGGAGCCGGAAGCGATCAGCTTTGTCACGGTGGACGAGCGACAGGCGACCATAGCTCGCGCGCTTGGATTCCGCAGCTAGCCTAAATTATTGCGAGACATCTCCACAACTACGACTTCTTCGGCGCGTGCCTCCGGCGCTGCGGGGAAGTGGCGCCTGGGAACCCGATGCGTACTGACCTCCGCACGAACACCGTCCAGATTCTCCCCCTGAGCGCGGGGACTCTCGCTTTCCTCTTCCTTGTCACTGTCCTGGGTGCCCAGGAGGGCGACGGCGGGCGACGCGATTGGCCTGCTTACGGTGGCGATCCCGAAGGAACGCGCTACTCGTCGCTGACCCAAATCAATCGTTCCAACGTCGGTCGGTTGGAGATGACCTGGCAGTTCGATCCGGGGGAAGGCTCGCCGACCGGACGCTTCCAAGCCCAACCAATCGTCGTCAACGGCATTCTGTATAGCGTTACGCCCGGCAGCAGCGTTGTGGCGCTCGACGGCGCGACGGGGAAATTGAAGTGGTCCTGGAATTCGAGAGGACCAACTGCCGTTCGCGGCCTCACTTACTGGACAGACGGGAAAGAGCAACGGCTGCTGGCCGCGTTTGGTCGGTACATCTACGCGGTTGACGCCATCAGCGGCAAGTCCTTTCGCGATTTCGGGCGTGGCGGCCGCATCGACCTTCATTACGACTTGGACCGGAATCCCGAGCAGCAGTCAGTCAGCCTGACCACGCCGGGCGTCATCTACAAGGATTTGTACATCGTCGGTGGCCGAACGTCCGAGGGCCTGCCCGCGTCGTTCGGAGACATCCGCGCCTACAACGTCCGCACCGGACGACTTCGCTGGACATTCCACACTATTCCGCGTCCCGGCGAGTACGGCTATGAGACCTGGCCGAAAAAGGCCTGGACGTACACCGGGGCGGCTAACAACTGGGCTGGCATGGCAGTCGATGTGAAACGTGGGATCGTTTACGTCCCCACCGGATCGGCCTCGGCGGATTTCTACGGCGCCAACCGTGTCGGCGACGATCTGTTCGCCAATACGCTGCTCGCGCTTGATGCGGCAACCGGCAAACGCATCTGGCATTTTCAAGGCGTCAAGCACGATATCTGGGATCGCGATTTTCCCGCGCCCCCGACGCTCGTGACGGTCAAGCGTGACGGGAAGAGCATCGATGCGGTGGCGCAGACGACCAAGCAGGGCTTCGTGTTTTTGTTCGATCGCGCCAACGGCGCGCCACTGTTCCCGATCGAGTACCGTCACGTTCCGCCGAGCACGGTCGAGGGCGAGGTCGCGGCCCAGACGCAGCCGTTTTCCCTGAAGCCAGCGCCCTTTGCCCGGCAACTGTTGACCGAAGACATGTTGACCACCCGAACGCCG
>JAYWBE010000008.1:0-2753 GCA_043781715.1 Gemmatimonadaceae bacterium | reverse complement strand
TCTCCGAAGCCGAGCTCGATCTCGTGCAGTTGCAGGGCTGCCAGGTGAGACGGCGGTTGGCCGTCGATCGCCGGAGGAAGCTGGGTCACGCGCCGGGTGGTGTCGCTCTTCTCGAAGCTTCGGTCGACGATGAGACCCTGGCGGCGCTCGTAAACGCCGCAGCCCTGGCGGGGCCGGTTCTGGCGCGCATGGCTGCCGTCGAGGAGTTCCGGCTCTCGACGGGCCGGCTCGACCAGCAGCGCGAGATGCTGGCCACGATCATGAACTCGCTTCCCGATCCGATCGTGATCATCAACGCGGAGCGCGACATGGTTGCCCAGAACCAGCGCGCCGAGCACTTGCTGTCGATGAGCGACAAGGACTCCGAGGGAAGGCGCCGCGCCGTGGAGATCAACAATCTGCTGTTCACGTCGCACCTGTCGAAAGCCGCCATGGGCTCGAAGGAGACGGCCGGCTCGCGCGAGCTGAATCTCGTCGATCCCGACGAGGGGACCGACCTCCTGTTCGAGGTATTGACGCACGCCCTCGGTCCCGGCGAGACAGGTCGCATCGGATCGACTGTCTCGATCCTGCGCGATGTGACGGATCTCCGCCGCGCCGCCAACGAGCTCGAGCGCCAGGTGCAGCGCGTGCGGCTCGCCGAGATCGATGCGAAGCGCGAGCGCGACCGCCTCAACCTCATTCTGGAGAACGTCGCGGACCCAATCCTCGTCACCGACGACCGGTCGAACATCATCCTCATGAACAAGCAGGCGGAGCAGCTGTTCGAGTCAGACGACAAGGAGAACTGGGAACGGGCGGCGATGATCCAGGCCAACGACACCAAGTTCACGACGTTCATCTCGGATTTCACAATCGGCCCGGCGCTCGCGCGCCGCGAGCAGATGAAGCTCCATATCCCGGAGACGGGCGTCGAGCTTCCGGTCGAAGTCGTCTCCGGAAAAATCCTCAATCGCCGCGGCGAGCCGCTGGCGATCGTGTCGGTGCTGCACGACCTCACCGAGCAGGCGGAGAACGAGCGTCTCTACGAAGAGCTCAAGACGTTCTCGAGCCAGCTCGAGGAGCGCATTCAGGCGGCAACGGCCGATCTCGCCGAGCAGAACACGCGCCTCCAATGGCAGTCGCGCGAGCTTGAGAAAGCGAACCGGCTCAAGTCGGAATTCCTGGCCAGCATGTCGCACGAGCTGAGGACGCCAATCAACGCGCTTATCGGCTACGCGTCGCTCATGCTCGACCGGATTTACGGCGACCTCACGCCGAGGCAGGAAGAAGGACTCAACCGCATTCAGAGCGCCGCGCAGCACCTGCTGGCGTTGATCAACGACATTCTGGATCTGGCGAAGATCGAGGCCGGCCGGATGCCGCTGCATCTCGACGATGTGACGCTCGCCGACATCATGACCGAGATCTCGCAGCAGATCGAGCCCATGGTGAAGAAGAAACAGCTCACCTTGAGCGTCGAGCTGCCGTCGAGCGATCTCAAGCTCCACACCGACAGAACAAAGGTCAAACAGATTCTGCTCAACCTGCTCTCGAACGCCGTGAAGTTCACTCACCACGGCGGCCTCTGGGTGATAGTGTCGAGGGACGAAGAAGATCTGCGGTTCGACGTCCGCGACACGGGCATCGGCATCCGCGAGGCCGACCTCGAGTCGATTTGGGAGGATTTCAGGCAGGTGGACCAGTCCCGGACGCGCGAGTTCGGCGGCACCGGTCTGGGCCTCAGCATCACCCGGAAACTCGTGGACGCCCTGGGCGGCCATGTGTTCGCGGAGAGCATTTACGGAAAGGGCTCGACGTTTACGGTGATCCTGCCGATAAAGAGTGTCGTCCGACCGGATGATCCGCCGCGGATAGTGGACGAGGTCCCGCCTCCGCCTCGGGCCGAGCGTTGACACGCACCCTCCGAGAGGTAGATTGAACCAACGCCCCGATGCTCTCGGGGCGTTTGCTTTTCCCGTCCCCTCTGATTGCATGTTCGATTCACACACACGCACGATCGTCGTCGTCGGCGCCCAATGGGGAGACGAGGGCAAGGGCAAGCTCGTTGATGTCATGGCGGAGCGCGCCGACTGGGTAGTTCGCTATCAGGGCGGCGCCAACGCCGGCCACACCGTGCACATCGGCGACAAGTCGTTCGTCCTCCACCAGATTCCGAGCGGAATTCTCCACCCGGGCGTTCGGTGCGCGATCGGCAACGGAGTCGTTCTGGACGTCGAGACGCTGTTCTCGGAGATAGACGAGCTCGTTTCGGACGGCATCGACGTCGAGGGTCGTCTGTACGTGAGCGATCGCGCGCATCTCGTGCTGCCATATCACAAGCTCGTCGACAGCCAGAGCTCGGCCAGCAAGGAGATCGGCACGACGGGACGCGGGATCGGCCCGGCGTACGAGGACAAATTTGGCCGGCGTGGGATCCGCGTCCTCGACCTGCGGAATCCGGAGAGGTTGAGAAAGCTCGTAGAGCGTGGAGTAGCGCACGCCAACATCCAGCTCTCAATGGCTGGCGCGAAGCGCGCGGACGTCGACTACACGCTGGGAGTTCTGGAGCGGTTCACGAAGAGACTGCTCCCGCTGGCCGAAGACGTGGGTCTCAAGATCCACCTCGCGATAGCCGGCGGCGCCGCGGTGCTGCTAGAGGGTGCGCAGGGCTCTCTCCTCGACATCGATCACGGCACCTATCCGTACGTCACGTCGAGCAGCACGACCTCGGGCGGAGCAGCAACCGGCGTGGGGATCGCGCCCGGCGTGCT
>JAYWBE010000007.1:0-2754 GCA_043781715.1 Gemmatimonadaceae bacterium | reverse complement strand
TCGCCGCGGTGAACGAGGAGATGGATTTCATGTGGAAGCGCGGCAAGGAGTACGGGCCGCCCGATCTGGTCGAGAAGGGGATCAAGCGTACGCGCTGGTTTGGCGGAGTGAAGTAGGCGCGAACTCTGCCAAATATCCCAAAAGAAAAACGCCGGGCATGACTGCCCGGCGTTTCTGTCTCTGAGCGCGGATCTACCTCACCCGCACTCGCTGAATCCGCACACGTGGCACTTGGCGCAACCTTCAGCCATCTCGAGCGACGACCCGCAGTCCGGACACGTGCCGATGAACGACTCGCTCCGATTCAGCGCATCGAAACGATACTGACCTTGCCCCGCCTCACCAGTCACGGGAGTCGGCTTGGGCTGCACTATTTCCTCGGGAGAAGGAGCTGAAGGCGCGCCGCCGAGCAGCTCCTGCTGCACACCTTGTTTCTCGCGCATCCACTTCTCGAGCGCGATGCCTATTGCATCCGGGACGGACAGCACCTTGTTGGGTCCGAGCCCGATCGCCTTGTCCGACGCGATGCCGCGCAGCTGGCGATGCACTTCGCGAATCGGAATCCCGGATCTCAGTGCCAGCGAAATCAGGCGTCCCATTGCCTCGGCGTCTGCCATCGCTGCGCCACCGGCCTTGCCGAGGTTGATGAACACCTCGAAGGGCTGGCCACGATCATCCTCGGTGATGTTGAGGAACATCGTGCCGAGCGGCGTCTCGATGCGCGTGGTGATGCCGCGCAGCGTATCGGGGCGCGCTCTCTTGGCGCGGCGCTGAAGATTCTCCGCCTCCACGTCGAATACCGCCTGCTTGAGTCTCGAGTTCTCGGCCTCGAGCTCCGCAATAGTGCCGTGCAGCTCGCCACGCTCGGCTCTCGCGTCGGCCTTGCCGTCGCGCTCCGCCTTCGCCTGCACGGTCGCGCCGGTAGACAGAACCTGATTGTCGCGCGAGCCATCGCGGTACACCGTCACGCCTTTGCACTTGAGCGCGTAAGCGAGCTCGTAGATTTCGCGCACGTCGTCGGGAGTGGCCGCGTGCGGGAAGTTGGTCGTCTTGGAGATTGCCGAATCGCAATTCTCCTGGAAGGCGGCCTGCATTCTGACGTGCCACTCGGGCGTGATGTCGTGCGCGGTGACGAATACGCGCTGCACCTGCTTCGGCACTTCGTCGAAGTGGACGTGCCCTTCCTTCGCGATCTTCTCCATAAGCTCGTCGGAGTACCAGCCATCCTTCCTCGCGATCGCGACGAAGTCTTCGTTCACATCGGGCATCAGCGCACCAGCCTGATTCCGCATAAACGCAACGGCAAAGAGCGGCTCGATGCCTGAGGAGCAGCCCGCGATGATCGAAATCGTGCCGGTTGGTGCAATCGTGTTGACGTTGCAATTGCGCAGCAGCTGCATTGGCTTGATGCGTTTGCCATTGGCGTCGCGCGCGCAAGTCTCATCCGGACCCCAGATCGATCTCGCCCACTCTGGGAACGGTCCGCGGTCGTTGGCGAGTCGTTCGCTCTCACGCTTCGACTCGACGTCCACGAACTTCTGAAGCTGGCGTCCGAACTCGACGCCCTCGATGCTGTTGTAGGCGATGCCAAGGCGCACGAGCGCGTCGGCGAAGCCCATGATGCCGAACCCGATGCGACGGATTCTCTTCGAGAGCGCGTCGATCTCGGGCAGCGGATACTTGTTGACGTCGATGATGTTGTCGAGGAACCGAACCGAGAGGTGGATGTCGCGCTTGAGCGCGTCCCAATCCATCCGCGCGTCCGTCACATAGTAGCCGACGTTGATCGAGCCGAGGTTGCACACGTCGTAGGGGAGCAGCGGTTGCTCGCCGCACGGATTCGTCGCCTCGTACTGTCCGACGTGCGGAACCGGATTGTAGCGGTTGGCTTCATCTATGAAGAAGCAGCCCGGCTCGCCCGTTCTCCACGCCCCGTCGATCATCTTGGCCCAGACGGCGCGAGCGTCGAGCTGGCCGGTGACCTTGCCGCTGCTCGGATCTATGAGGTCGTAGCTCGTGCCGGCCTTCACCGCTGTCATGAACTTGTCGGTGACGGCAACGGAAATATTGAAGTTCGTTATCTGCGTCAGGTCTTCCTTGCAGGTAATGAAGTCCATGACGTCCGGATGATCGACGCGTAGAATTCCCATGTTGGCACCGCGGCGCGTGCCGCCCTGCTTCACAGCATCGGTCGATGCGTCGTAAAGCTTCATGAACGACACCGGGCCGGATGCGACGCCGGTCGTCGAGCGGACCATCGAGCCCTTGCCGCGCAGCTTCGAGAACCCAAACCCTGTTCCGCCACCGGACTGATGAATTAGCGCCATTGCGCGCAGCGTGTCGTATATCCCGTCGCGGCCGTTGGACAGAGCGTCCTCGATGGGCAGAACGAAGCAGGCGGAGAGCTGCCCGAGCGGGCGTCCCGCGTTCATGAGGGTCGGGGAGTTCGGCTCGAAGCGACGCTCGACCATCAGGCGGTAGAAGTTCTCCGCCATGCCCGAGACCTCGCTGTCGCTCGCGCCGTACCGGCGGTCTGCCTCGGCGACCGTTCCTGCCACGCGCCAGAACATGTCTTCCGGCTGCTCCACAGGCGTGCCCGTAGCGTCCTTGATCAGATACCGTTTGCTGATCACGGTCCGCGCATTGTCATTCAGCTGGGCTTCGCCTTGGGGCGGGACGGCAGGTATGGGCATTAGCTACAACTCTCCGCAGGATAAACAGGTTGTCAAGTAAGAAGACGACGGACTTGGAACT
>JAYWBE010000006.1:0-2775 GCA_043781715.1 Gemmatimonadaceae bacterium | reverse complement strand
GGATGTGGTGCGCGGCCTCGTCCGACAACGTCACCGTTCCACCGACGACGAGCGGCTCCGCGGCGAAAAACGTCGCTACCGCGGTGCGATCTGCACGCTCCACCAGACGTCCTCCGTGTCTTCGCGTTCGATCGCCCAACCGCCAGCATCGAGCGCGGACGCCATCGCGCCGCGCTCTTCAACAAGAATCCCGGCCAGAATCGCCTGACCTCCACTCGCGAGCGACGCTTTCATCATCGGCAGCATTTCGAGGAGTACCGACGAAACGATGTTCGCGATCACCACGCGCACAGGAGCCAGGAGTGGGAGTAGCGTCGTCGCGTCACCTTCGATCACCTCTACCCGCTCGCTCACCGAGTTGGCAAGGACGTTGTCCTCGGCGTTCCCGATGGAATCGTGCTCGATCTCGATGGCTGCGACGCGCGACGCGCCAAGCTTGGCCGCGGCAATCGAGAGAACCGCGCTGCCGGCGCCGAGGTCTGCCACAAAGTCTCCCGGACGTATGACGCCCTGCATCAATCGCATCGCGCCACGCGTGGTGGGATGTTCTCCGGTTCCGAACGCCATCACGGGATCGACGATGACGGTCGTTTCAGGATCGAGACCGCGGGCGAGCCACGGGGGAGCGATGACGAGGCCGCCGACCTGGTGCGCCGAGACCGACGCACGCCACTGCGAGTAATCGGTGTCGGGCGAATGCGCGATCGCGATGTCGGCGCGCGGATCGGCGGCCATCACGGCGTTGCGAATTTCATGAATGCGTGCGTCGGCGGGAAAGTGCGTAACCACCGACGCGCCATCTTCCTGAACGCCCTGCGATCCGGACTCGAAGAGCGCCGCGATCACTCCGTCGCGGTTCGACTCGGGAGTGATTCGCAGCGATATCCAGCTCACGCGCCCAACGATTCTCTGATTTTCGACCAGAGCCCCTTGGCTCGCGCGGGAGGCACGATCTGCACTTCACTGAGGCGGCGAATGAGCGCCGACTCCTCGTCGCTGAGATTTTCCGGCGTCCAGAGCTGGAGCCTCACGTGCAGGTCGCCAAAGGAGGTCGAGTTGATCCTCGGCAAGCCGCGACCGCGAAGGTTGAACACCTGCCCGCTCTGAGTGCCGGCGGGCACTTGCAGAGTCACGCTCCCGGTTACCATCGGCGCATCGACGTTGGCACCGAGCGCGAGGTGCGCGTAGGTCACGAGGACCTCAGTGTAGAGATCTTCGCCGTCCCGCTCGAACCGCGGATCTTCCTCCACCTCGAACACGACGAGGATGTCACCCCTCGGGCCGCCGCGCGGTCCAACGTTGCCGACGCCGCGCATCGTCATGTACTGGCCGGTTGAGACTCCCGCCGGAATATGGACGAGGATTTCCTTTTCTCCTCGTATCCGCCCCTCGCCTCTGCACTTCTTGCACGGCGACGAGATCACCGTTCCCTCGCCGGCGCAGCTGGGACACGGCGCGACGCTCACGACCTGGCCGAAGAAGGATCGCTGCGCGCGACGCACTTCCCCGCTCCCGCGGCACGTGGTGCAGGGGACCGGCGATGATCCCGGCTCGGCGCCTCTTCCCTCACAGCGATCGCACGGCTCGAGCAGACGCACCGTGACCGTCTTCTCGGCGCCGCTTGCGACTTCAACCAGCGTCATCGGCATCGCGATCTTGATGTCCGTGCCCGAGCGGGGCCCGGATCCGCGCGCGCCACCCCCTCCGAACAGGTCGCCGAATCCACCGAGCCCGCCGAGGTCGCGCATGAAGATGTTCAGCGCTTCGGAAAGATCGACATGGTGGAATCCGGCCGCGCCGCCACGCAATCCGGCCTCGCCGTAGCGATCGTACAGCACGCGCTTGTCGGGATCGCGCAAAACGTCGTACGCCTCGGTGATGCTCTTGAACCTCTCCTCGGCGTCCTTCGAACCGTTGTTGCGGTCGGGATGGTACGTCATCGCCAACTTGCGATACGCCAACTTTATGTCTGCATCGCTTGCGCCCCGCGCGACGCCAAGCGTGTGGTAAAAATCAGCCATGTGTCCTTGAATTCTCCTTCAACAGGTCCGTCAACAGCTCGGAAGTGTGTGTCACGAGCGAAATAACTTTGTCGTACGGCATTCGGGTCGGTCCGATCACGCCGATCACTCCGCTCAACGGTCCAGCGCGGTACGACGCCGTCACCACGGTGAAGCTTGCGAGCTTCGGATCGTTGTGCTCGTTGCCGATCGTGATCGACACCCCTCCCATCTCGCTACGACGACGAAGCAGCTCGCCGAGTTTCTCCCGCGTCTCGGTGAGTGCCACCAACTTCCTCATGTTGTCGACATTGGCAAACTCCGGTTGCTCGGCGAGAACCGATGCCTGGCCGAGCAAAACGGTGTCGTCATCGGACTCGATCGCGCTATCGAAAAGCTGCTCGCCTTCTTCGATGAAGACGTTGAGAAGATCCGATGCGTCGGGCGTGGGTCCGACGTCGCGGAGCCTGTCGCCCAGCGACGAGCGTATCTGCCGAAGGGTTAGTCCCGCCAGTCTGTCGTTGAGAACGCGCGTGACCTCAGCGATTGCGGCGTCGGCGATCTCGCCATGGACGTCGACGAAGATCGTCCGCACGGCGCCGGCCGAGAGCGTGAGCGCGACGAGCAAACGCTCGGACGAAAGACGAATCAGCTCCACGCGCTCGAGAATCGCGTTGTCGAGGCGCGGACCGAGGGCGATTCCCAGCTCCTGGGTGATTACGCCGAGGCTTTGCGCTGCGCGCAGGAGAATGGCTTCGACGGCGGAGCCGCCGGT
>JAYWBE010000005.1:0-8542 GCA_043781715.1 Gemmatimonadaceae bacterium | reverse complement strand
CGCGCGACAACTACGGGCAATGGTGCTACGTGAAGGACTTGAGCACCGGCCACGTCTGGTCGACGGCGCACCAGCCATCGGGGACGGAGCCGCAGTGGTATCGCGTGCTGTTCGCTAGCGACCGCATCACGTTCATTCGCCGTGATGGTGACATCGACACCGTTACGGAAATTGCAGTCGCGTCCGACGATGCGGCGGAAGTGCGGCGCGTGATGCTGACGAACAGGTCGCTTCAGACGCGTGAGATCGAGCTGACGAGCTACTCCGAGGTTGTTCTGGCGCCGCCTGATACCGACCGTTCTCATCCCGCGTTCGCCAATCTTTTCGTGCAAACGGAATTCCTGGAAGGGAAAGCGGCGCTGTTGGCCACACGGCGTCCTCGCTCTGCGACCGAGGCGGCAATCTGGTGCGCGCACGTCGTAGCGTGCGGACCGGAGCTCGTTGGGAAGGTCACGTGCGAGACTGATCGCGCAAAATTCATCGGTCGAGGGCGCTCGGTGAGGAATGCGGAAGCGCTTGATGAAGGCGCAGATCTGTCGGGAACGGTTGGCGCAGTACTCGATCCGATCTTCTCGCTACGTGTAAAAGTGCGGATTCCACCGGGCGGATCGGCGCACGTAGCGTTCACGACCTTCGTAACCGAGCAGAAGGAGCGCGCGATACAGCTGGCCGATCTGTATCACGATCCGTACAGCGCGCGGCGCGCTCTCGATCTGTCGTGGGCGCAGGCGCAAGCGGAGCTGCGCGATCTCGGGATCGCGCCTGCCGATGCGGCGCTATATCAGGACCTCGCCGGTCATTTGATGTTCCCGCACCCGGGATTCCGGCCGGCGCAGAGCGCCGTCGAGGAGAACAAACTCGGACAACAGGCGCTGTGGACGCTTGGCATCTCGGGCGACTGGCCGATACTTCTCGCTACCGTGGACAGCCCGGTCGGAATGCCGAGCGTGAGACAGCTGCTCAGGACGCACCACTACTGGAGGCTCAAGGGAATCACCTGCGATCTGGTGATTCTGAACGTGCATCCCGCGACGTACATGCAGGAGCTGAGCGACGAGCTGTTAGCAACCACGATGGCGTCCAGCGAGGCGGGACTGCTCGACCGACCTGGCGGTGTGTTTATCCGCCGAGCTGATCTCCTCAAACCGGAAGAGATCACGCTGCTCAAGGCGATGGCGCGCGTGCAGGTGAACTGCGACGGGCTGGGGCTTGGAAACTTCCTCGAGTTCCCGGGAGTCGAAGACAGATATCCGCCCAAGCTCGAGATCATGAACCGCGACATCGTGCCTCTCGGCACGGTGGCGATCCATGCGGAGACTGCTGATCCAGGCACCGGCCTCCAGTGCTTCAACGGACTTGGCGGATTCAACGAAGGCGGTGAGTACGAGATCCACCTGACGGGCAGTGACCTGCCGCCAGCGCCGTGGGTCAACGTCGTCGGCAATCCGGTCGCCGGATTCATCGTGAGCGAGGGTGGAAGCGGCACGACCTGGGCGGGGAACAGCTTCTTCTATCGCCTCACTCCGTGGCACAACGATCCGGTGCGGGATCCGTCGAGCGACTGCGTCTTCCTTCGCGACGATTCGAACGGCGATCTATGGACGGCGACTCCCTGTCCGATCCGCGAGCCGACGCCTTATAAGGTTCGACACGGCGCGGGCTACTCCGTCTTCGATCACACACACAAAGGAGTGTCGAGCTCATTCAGGCTCGGCGTCGATCAGACCGATCCGGTGAAGATCAGCGTCCTGACTCTGCGCAACGACGGAGCCGTGCGGAAGAAGCTAACGCTGACGTGGTACGTGGAGTGGGTGCTGGGCGTAAATCGCGAGCTGACGCAGTATCAGATTCGCACGAGCTTCGACGAAGCCACCCAGTCGATGTTTGCGCGCAATTACTTCGACGTCCAGTTCGCCGACACCGTTGCGTTCGCATCGATCAGCGAGCGTGTCGCCTACTATACCGCCGACCGCCGAGAGTTCCTCGGCAGAAACGGGACGATTTCGAGTCCCGCGGCGCTCGAGCGCGCGGGATTGTCAGGAGCGATCGGCGCGACGATCGATCCGTGCTGCGCGCTCCAGGTGAGTGTCACGATTAAGCCGGGCGAGACGCGCGAAATCGTCATGCTGCTTGGGGCAGCCGAAGGCGAAGATGCGGTCCGGGAGATCATCGCGCGAAACCGCACATCCGCCGACGCAAAAAGGGCGGTCGATTCGAACATCGGCAACTGGGAGAAGAGACTCGGCACCATCAAGGTCAAGACGCCGGAGCCGACGTTCGACCTGATGGTGAACCGCTGGTCTCTGTACCAGGCCCTGTCGTGCCGCATGTGGGCGCGCACCGCGTTGTACCAGTCGAGCGGCGCGTTCGGGTTCCGCGACCAGCTGCAGGACGCGATGGCGTTTGTGTATGCAGATGCGGAAGTTGCCAGAGAGCACATAGTTCGAGCAGCATCTCGCCAATTCGTTGAAGGCGACGTCCAGCACTGGTGGCATCCGCAGACAGGCCGCGGAGTACGAACCCGGTTCTCGGACGATCTAGTTTGGCTCCCCTACGTGGTCGATCACTACGTAAACGTCTCGGGCGATCGAGGGATATTCGACGTCGAGGTTCCCTACCTGACGATGCGGGAGCTGAACCCGGACGAGCACGAGCTCTACGAGTTACCGAAGATCGCTTCCGAGGTCGGGAGCATCTACGACCACTGCGTTCGAGCGCTGAGGAAAGCGTGCACCGCTGGCGTGCACGGTCTTCCGCTCATTGGCAGCGGTGACTGGAACGACGGAATGAACAGAGTCGGAATCGAAGGAAAGGGAGAGAGCGTCTGGCTCGCGTGGTTCCTGATCTCGACGCTGCGCAAGTTCGCCGTTCACGCGGAGAAACGTGGCGACACAGAGACGCACGATGAAGTGCTGGCGAAGGCCGACGGCTACTCCGAAGCGGTCGAGCGCTCCGCGTGGGACGGAGAGTGGTATCGCCGGGCGTACTTCGACGACGGCTCTCCGCTCGGTTCGCGCACGAGCGACGAATGCAAGATCGACTCGATTGCGCAGAGCTGGAGCGTCATTTCCGGCGCGGGGAGTCCGGACCGAACCCGGATCGCCATGCAGTCGCTGAACAAGTATCTGGTGCGCGAGGACGCGCGGCTCATACTGCTGCTCACGCCGCCGTTCGACAAGACGACACACGATCCCGGCTACATTCAGGGTTATCTGCCGGGCGTGCGCGAGAACGGAGCCCAATATACGCATGCCGCGCTCTGGGCCGTGCTAGCGACAGCGCTGCAGGGAGACGGCGATCGGGCGTTCGAACTGTTCCAGATGCTGAATCCGATCACGCACTCTGACAGCGCGAAAGCGGTCGATATCTACAAGGTCGAACCGTATGTAGTCGCGGCCGATGTATACACCGCGAAAGGACATCTCGGGCGCGGTGGGTGGACGTGGTACACAGGCTCGGCAAGCTGGATGTACCGGACGGCCCTCGAAGCGATACTCGGCTTCCGGCAGCTCGGTGAAGAGCTGTTCATCGAGCCATGCATTCCCGCAAGGTGGAAGAAGTTCACCATCGAATACCGCTTCAGATCATCGACTTACGAAATCACCGTCGAGAATCCGGACGGGCTGCAACGAGGCATGGCCGAATTGACGGTCGATGGAAGATCGGTCGAGAAAGCGATCAACCTGATTGATGATGGCAACCATCACCGGGTCACTGCTTCGCTGCGCCCCTTTCCTTCTCCTTCTCCGGTTTAGGTGAAGCAGGAGAAAGCCCGACTATAGCCGGGCCGTTGACGACCTTGCCGTACGGATCGAAGCGCGATCCGTGACACGGACAGTCCCACGTTCTCTCAGTGTCGTTCCAGTGAACGATGCAGTAGAGATGGGTGCACACCGCCGACAGCTGGTGGATGTCGCCTCTCTCGTCGCGGTAGACCGCGATCTTGCCTCGACCGCGACCGATCACGGCTCCTTGACCGGGCTTGATCGCCGCAACGTCGCCAGCGCCACCGCCGGTGAACCAATCCTTGTACTGCTCTGCGACATTGACGTTTTCCTTCACGAACTCGGGGGTCGCGCGGAGCCTGACGCGGGAAGGATCGTAGAGTCGACCCCATTGATGCTTGCGTCCCTGCACCAGCTCGTTGAGGATGATGCCTGCAATCGTGCCGTGGGTCATCCCATTTCCTGAATCACCGGTGGCGATCCAGATGTGCTCATCGCCGCCAGGATTCTTGCCAATGTACGCCATGTAGTCGACGGGCTCGATCACCTGGCCCGACCAGCGGTAGTCGACGCGCTCGATCATAGGAAAGCGCTCGCGCGTCCATTGCTCGAGACGCACGAATCTTGCTTCGGTGTCCGCGCCCTGGCCGGTCTTGTGATCTTCACCGCCGACGATCAGGATGTCGTAATCCAGCTCGTGCCCGGATTTGTCCTCGGCGTGCTGGAGGCGGATGTAGTGGTAGGGATCGGGAGTATCCCAGTACAGTCCGTGCGGAACCGATCCTTTCGGAACTCGCGCGCCGATGACATAGGTGCGATACGCGGCCTGCTTGCTGTGGATGATGAGCCAGTCGTTGACCGGAGTGTTGGTGCAAACGACGACGTTGTCCGCGCTGATGACGTGGCCCTCGCTCGTCGTCACACGCGCAGGCTCGCCATCCTCGATCTTCTCCGCGTGCACGCCAGTGTAGATCTTGCCCCCGTCACGAAGAATCGCGCGGGCGAGACCTTTGAGGTACTTGAGCGGGTGGAAGGTGGCCTGTCGAGGAAAGCGGAGCGCGGGTCCGCTGTCCCAGAATCCGAACGGGATGCGATCGACCAGCTGCGTATCGGTTATTCCGGCGCGTTGGGTCGCTTCGAGCTCTCGTTCCAGATCCTTGCGCGTATTCTCGCCGCCAAGAAAGAGGAAGCCTTCGACGCGCTGGAAATCGCAGTCGATGTCTTCCATCGACGCAATGGTCTCGATTCGATGTATCGCCGACATGTGACTCTCGGCTGCCAACCTGGCACCTTCCTCGCCGTGCATCTTCTCGATGTTGTAGTAGCGATCATCGAGCGCGGCTGTAAGGTGAGCGGTGGTGCGGCTCGTCTCGCCTCCACCGATTGGTCCATCGTCAATCACAACAACGGCGCGGCCCGCTCGGGCGAGCAGATAAGCCGTGGTCATGCCCGCGATCCCAGCGCCTATAACGCAGACATTCGAGCGCAGATCCTGGGTAAGCGGTTGAAACTGCGGCACTTCGGTAATGTCCATCCAGACGGAGGTCGTGTGACCTGAGTCGCTGTGCATGGTGATCTCGTGCGATAATTGGTGCGAGTCGTGTGGCTCGGAGACGCGCAATGGCGCATACGACATGCCATGTGCTACTCTAGAAACCGCAGCCATCGTGAAGCTTCGCCGCAGATACCGTTCGCTTCCTGTTCGAGAGTTCGGGCAACCATGTTGGGAGAAACAGTCATGAGTAAACATTCCAAGCACATGTGGGTCGTCGATGTGATCGAAGATGGGTCAGCTTCGATCGAAGTTGACGGCCGCGCAGTAACGCCGTTTCCCGTGTGGTTATTGCCCGAGGGCGTGAAGGAAGGCGATGTGTTGTCGGTGATTCACGACAGAGGGGAAGGGAAATCCGCGCTCCTGATCGAGACGGACCCGGAGGCGAAACAAAAAGCGCTCGACAGATCGGCGAAGCAGGTGTCGAGAAAGTCGAAGAACGATCGCGGTGGGGATATCCAGCTTTAACCGCCGGCCGTCCTATCTCACTTCCGTCGTACATCCCGGCTGTCGCGATACCCGGTCGCTCGGTCCATCGAGATCGGGTCCGGCGCGCTCCGGAGTGATCGTGAATCCACCGCCGACCGTCCCAGGTGTGCGGATGGTGATCGTGCCGTTCTGATCGGTTCGATACCAGGGCGCACGGGCGCCGCGGTAGATCTCCTTCGCCTGGGTGTGCATGTGGCCGTAGTCATTACGCGCGGCGAGTGATGTGACGACCCACTGTGGACCCGTCAGCGCAATGTAGTGCGGTGTGACGCCATTACAGCTCCCATGGTGATCGGCCTTGAGAACATTCACGCGCATTCCGGGATTCCGGGCGTAGCCCGTGGTCTCGAACCAGCTGATCTCTTCGTGCTCCGCATCTCCCGCGAGCCACATTGTAAACGATGCGGAATCGGGCCCTATCAATTTCACAGCAGTCGAGCGGTTGTTGGGCCCGTCGCCATTGGGGAGCGGCGCTAGGATGTGCAGTTTCGCCCCACCGGTCATCGTGATGGTGCAAATCGGGCGTCCGTTGGAACACGGATCGTCGGTGTCGCGATAGATCAGGCTGTCGCGATCCATTCGCGACAGAACCGAATCACGAAGCTCGCCAAGCGTCATGGCCGGAGCGGGATCCTTGTTCTCGAAGAAATACAGGACGCGAATGTGCCTCGAGGTTTTGAACAGCTCGCGGAGACCGCTGTAGTGATCGAGATGCTGGTGCGAGAGTATCACTATGTCGATCGTCGTGTTGTTGAGATTCAGTGAATCGAGATATCGTCCAAACGCCGCGGTATCGGGGCCGCCGTCGATGATCACCCTGCTCGATCCATTTCTGATGTAGGTGGCATCTCCCTGTCCGATATCGAGCAGGCGGACGATCAGCTCTCTGCCGCCAGAGTCGGTGACGAAGCTGGCCACCGGAGGGTTCGCCGACTTGCGTCTGGCACGGCGTTCGTGCGTTCGGGAAGATCTTTTCGTGCGCTTCGATCGCTGCTGCTGCCCCCCGATCAGGATGGCCAACGATGCCAGTGCAAGGAAAAAGAAGACAGCGCGTCTAAGCATCGTTATCGCCGGCCCGGGAGAACAGAATCAGCTGCAAGCTCGCTGACCTGTTCGCTGTCGGCCTGCTCGTTTCAGGACGTGTGTCATCTTTGCTCCACTCGCTCGAGCGGCTAGGCGACGATCTGCCGTAGAACCGCGCGCACCGGAGCGGCATCGAGAGCCATGAGCTTGAGTGGGAATGCCATCAATTCGTACATGGTGGGCGTAATTCTCCTCAGGTCGAGGTTCTCCAGGATCGCAGCGTTACCGGAGAAGAGCATGATGTGGACAGGAAGATTCTTGCTGTCTCTCGGATCCACTGACGGGGCATCTACGCCGAGCAGGCGCAGACCGCGCCCTAGTAAGGTGCGGACGCACGATTCGGAGAGTGTCGGCCAGTCCTCGGGGAACGCACCGCCTGCGATCGTTCGGCCCGTCCGCAAAAGCAGCCGCTCGACGAATGGCAGCGATTGAATCTTCTCCAGGTCCTCGATCTCGATCTCCTTGTTGAGAGTCGAAACATCGACGACAATGGCGGGGCCGAAGAAGGCGTCGAGTGACAGCTCGTGCGAGCCAGACCATCCCTCTCGCACATGGAGCGGCGCATCGGCGTGCGTGCCGACGTGCGGGCTCGACGTGAAGGACGACACGTTGACACTCGCACCCGCCGCAATCGAGGAAGCCCACCCACATGTGAATGGAGTGTCGCCTGGCCATTCGGGCGTGTCGGGATTGAGCGTAACGCTGATATCGCGGAGCAGGGGCTCGCGATCGTTCACCATAACGACCTTATCTGGATCTGGCATCCACAAAACTGAAGCAGGGAGCTGACAGAGGCGCAGCTTGCAAGCAGGGAGCTTTCATACTGGCGTAGGAGAGGTCGAGACGTCTGGCATCCTGGTGTTGCGATTGGGCAATCGGGTTCCGTGACTATTTTGTCCCCACGAGCTTTTTCGCTGTCTCGACCATTCGATCCGCCGTGATGCCGAGGTGGGCATAGATGACGGGGGCTGGGGCCGACGCGCCAAAGCGCTCGATTCCGATAATGACGCCATCGTCTCCCACCCATCGGTACCAGGACATGGGATGCGCTGCCTCAATCGCGATGCGCCTCACGCCTTTCGGCAACACGCTGTCGCGATACGCCTGATCCTGTCTCGCGAAAAGCTCGTGACTTGGCATGCTCACGGCGCGGGTACGAATTCCCTCGGCCTCCAGTTTCTTCTGGGCTTCGAGAATCAGCGAGACCTCGGAGCCGCTCGACATCATAACGACTTGAGGAGCACCACCGGGCGTGTCCGCGAGCACATACGCGCCGAGCGCCAATCCGCTGGCGGAGGCGTATTTCGACCGGTCGATGAATGGAAGCTTCTGTCGCGTGAGCACCAGGGCAACCGGACCCTTCTTGTGCTTGAGCGCGGCTCGCCAGGCCTCCGCTGTTTCGGATGCATCAGCCGGCCTGATAAGTGTCATTTCGGGAATTGCACGCAGCGCGCTCAGCTGCTCGATGGGTTGATGTGTCGGACCATCCTCGCCAAGACCGATCGAGTCATGCGTATAAATGTAGATGACGTGGCGGCCCATGATGCACGCCAGCCTCACTGGCGGTCTCATATAGTCCGAGAAAATCAGGAACGTCGCACCGTACGGAATGATGCCGCCGAAAAGCGACATCCCGTTCATGATCGAGCCCATCCCGTGCTCGCGAATGCCAAAATGGAAATTGCGGCCGGCG
>JAYWBE010000004.1:0-2795 GCA_043781715.1 Gemmatimonadaceae bacterium | reverse complement strand
GCGGGCGGGCCGGATCGGGCATGGCGAGCGTCATGTTTGGCTTCGCGATCGGATTCCTGCTCTACCTGTCGATTGTGATCTACGGGCAGACGATCATGAGCGGCGTACTCGAGGAGAAGACGACCCGCGTCGCGGAAGTCGTCATGTCGAGCGTTCCCACGGATACGCTCCTTGCCGGAAAGGTCCTCGGCGTCGGCGCCGTCGGACTGACGCAGCAGATACTCTGGATTGCCACGACTTACGTCTTGCTCAAGCTCAGAGCGCCGATCATGGCAAAGCTCGGCGCGCCGACGATGAACTTCTCGCTGCCCGACATCAGCATCGGGGCGGGAGTTCTCTTCCTGCTGTTTTTCCTGCTCGGCTTCATCTTTTACTCGTCGCTCTACGCCGCGGTGGGATCGTCGGTGAACAGCGAGAGCGAGGCGAGGCAGGCGGCGAGCCCTCTCATGATCATGATCGTGAGCACGGGTGTGTTCATTCAGCCCGTGCTGTTGAATCCAACTGGAACGACGGCACGCGTGCTGTCGCTCATTCCGATCTCGTCGCCGATCATCATGCCTATCCGCATGGCGGTGACGGGGGTGCCACCGCTCGAGATGGCGGCGAGCCTGGGCTTCCTGGCGATCGGCTGCGTCGCCGCCCTCTGGCTGGCGTCGCGGATCTACCGCGTCGGGCTCCTTATGTACGGGAAGAGGCCCACGATGAAAGAAATGGCACGCTGGGTTTCTTACGCGCGGTAGTTACTTGCTTAACTGGCATCCAGAAAACCGAAGCAGGGGGCCGTAAGCTTTGCAGTAGCTTGGCTGGGAGCTTTCATACGTTGCGAAAGTAAGAGCTCAACATTTACCGCCTCGTCCGAGGGTAAGCCCTCGATTAGTATTCATCAGTAACCTAAAGAGGCATAAAGATGTACGACGAAAGATTTGTCACCCCGATGCGCCAGGAGCTCACGCAGCTCGGCGTCGAGGAGATGCGCACGGCACAGGAAGTCGACGCGAAGCTGAAGGACGCCCACGGGACCACGCTCGTGGTAGTCAATTCGGTCTGCGGATGCGCCGCCCGCAACGCGCGCCCCGCTGTTGCCAAGGCGATCCAGCACGACACCAGGCCCCATAAGCTCACGACGGTTTTTGCGGGGCAGGACGTCGAGGCGGTACAGAGGGCGAGAGGCTATTTCACCGGCTACGCGCCGAGCTCACCGCAGATCGCGCTGCTCAAGGATGGTCAGCTCGTCTACATGCTCGAGCGTCATCAGATCGAAGGCCGCACCGCCGACGACATCGCGAAGGATCTCACCCGCGCGTTCGACAAGTACTGCGAAGCAAACACGCCCGCGTAAAAAAGAAAAACTGAAACCTGCTCAGTTGCAGTTGCATTGGACACTCGGGCTCCCGAGCAGCCAGTTCAAAACTCGTCCCGCTTCCTTCTCTCGATGAAGGGCTGCCCGTCGGGGAGAGCCTTCGGGTCGACCTCTCTGCCGGTCTCCTTGAGCACGCGGCCGCGGATGAACGACACCGTAACGCCAAGCAGCAGCGCCCAAATGCTCACGCCGAGCACCCGCCAGAATACGACGCCGGTCGCCATTGCCTGCCAGTCCGCGAACTCGGCGCGCGCGGTTCCCCACGGCTCGCGGTGCAGAGCGATCAGCACCAGACTCACCGTCATCTCGCCCGCCGTCTCGAACATCGCGAACAGAGGGGCGCGCCAGGGCCACTCGCGCGCAGGGAATCTTCCGAGGTGGAGCGTGGCCATCCCCAGCAGAAAGAGAGTCCCCAATACGAGCGAGGCGCCGAGGAAAGTGCTGGTGGCCTCGCCGTGGGTGAGAACGACGGCGCGGAAGAGACGAATCACGACGCCCGTGATCAGCGCGAGCTCGATGGGGGATCGCGCGATCCTGGTGAACGCTGCCGGCTCCTCGAGGTCCCATTCGCTCGACTTGAACAGGCGGCGGCGCTTCTCGACCGCACGGGGCTTCGTCACGGCTTCCAATGTAACTCCCGAGCGAACGTCGTCCATAGATTTCCCGCTGAGTCGCGGGAGAAGAATCTCTTCTCCCCGAATCGACGCCGGGTGCCCGGGAGCGGTAACTACTTGATCCAGTGCCCGATCCTGCTCCACCTGATGTCGGTGAGCATCGGCACCGGACGGTCGCTGTCGTCGGCGTTGTACGTGTAGTACACGAACAGCGGCTTCCCTCTCACGTTTTCCCTCGGGACGAAACCCCAGTAGCGGCTGTCCTTCGAGTTGTAGCGGCTGTCGCCCATCATGAAGAGTTTCTTCGGCGGCACTACGATCGGTCCCCAGTTATCCAACGTGGGCTGAGGAGGCGCGGAGCCGAAACGCGACGACCGGAGGCCGGTCTTCTTCTGCCAGTCGAACAGCGGGCTCGCGGAAGTACCCATCGTAGAATCCGGTGCGGCAATGCCGTATCCCTGCCGCTGCGCGATCCCGTTCACGTAGAGCACGCCCTTCCGCATGTAGAGCGTGTCGCCAGGAGTACCGACCAGCCGCTTCACCAGTGTCGGCGTTGGGTCGTGTCCCAATTGTTCTTCGTCTGCCTGGTACGGCGAGACGAACACCACTACGTCACCACGCTTCGGTTCCCGATACGCCGGCAGGCTCGCGCGGCTGAACGGCACGTGCGCTCCATAGATCGCCTTGTTGACGAACAGCCAATCTCCGACAAGGAGCGTCGGGATCATGCTGCCGGACGGAATGCGGTACGCTTCGACGAGGAACGCCCGTAGGACGAGGAAGATCGCCAGTGCGCCGACGATCGACTTGATATTCTCCCA
>JAYWBE010000003.1:0-2806 GCA_043781715.1 Gemmatimonadaceae bacterium | reverse complement strand
ACGTGGGGAATGAACTTCGAGCATATTCCGCGTCACACTAATCCGCACGCTTCATGATCCTGGTATTCGCGCAGCTCGCGCTCGGTTTGACAATCCTGGCTGGTCTCAAATGGCGCACCCTTCTGTAGGCTCGCTGCGTTTGTACGGCGTCGCCGCCGTCGAATCGGGTCACGCAATGTCCCTTGCCGAAGGCACGACCCTCGTGCACTATCGCGCGCTCGCGGCCGTCGTCGAGCCGTCGCCGTACTCGGTTTCGACTCTCGGGGACGACGATGTGTCGAAATACCTGGCAGTTCTCGAGGAGGCCCACTCGCACTCCGCGGTACTGCCAGCTCCGCCCGGAACCGTATTCCAGTCCCAATCGACCCTCACCCGCTGGCTCGAGCTGCACTACTTCACGCTCACCGAGGCACTCTCGGTGGTTGAAGGACATGCCGCCGCACGCGTGAGCGTCACTGCCCGGGGCATGCAGAGAGAGGACGCGAGGAAGAGTCTCGCCGGTCTCGCCGCGGAGAGTCTCAGACTGTTGAGAACCCAGGCTGCGGCGACTGTCACTCTCCCGAGTGCGGACGGGGACGAGGAAGATGACGTTGTCGCCCGCGCATCGTTCCTCATCGACACTCAGCGCTGGCAGTCATTCAAGGACGCTGTGTCCAAGGAGGCGGAGCGTCAGACATCCCTCGACTTCCAGGTTACGGGACCGTGGCCTCCGTACGACTTCGTTCGCATGCAGTTCGGGGGCTGACGATGTTCTGCACTGACTGCGGCAGCTGGAACCGGGGAGAAGCGGCGCGCTGCGTCCGCTGCGGGATCATCATGCCCGACAGCTCTGACCGGCGGCAATCGCCTCCCGATCCGTCGGTGACGGCGCTGCGCCAGGTGACGGGCGGGCGATACACCATCATGCACCGCGTCGGCGAAGGCGGCATGGCGAGCGTGTACTACGCGCTTCACGTTGTGCTCGATTCCCCCGTCGTCATCAAGGTTCTTCATCCGCACCTCGCGCGCGAGCACGAGATGCGCGAGCGCTTCAAGAGGGAAGCGGAATCCGCGGCGCAGCTGATGCACCCGCATATCTGCAAGATCATCGATTTTGGAATGGTCGACGATCACGTCTTCCTGGTAATGCCCTATCTGGCTCGCGGGACGTTGAGCGACCGCATCGGAGGGCATCGCTCCCTCTCTCCGGAAACCACGGCCGCCGTGGCGGCGCAGGTGGCTACCGGACTCGATTACGCGCACCGCCGGGGGCTGGTGCACCGCGACATCAAGCCCGACAACATCCTCTTCGATGAGGACGAGAACGCGGTCGTCACTGACTTCGGAATAGCCACGGGCCACTTCCGGAGCCGCATGACCGGCAGCGGGAACGTCATGGGTACTCCGCACTACATGTCGCCGGAGCAGGCGCGGGGAAAGCTGCTCGACGGCCGCAGCGACCTCTACGGCCTGGGCGTCGTGATGTACGAGACGCTACTCGGCTTCCCGCCCTTCGACGGAGCCGACAGCTACTCGATCAGCTACAAGCACGTGACCGAGACGGCGGTGTCGCCTGACGTCGTGGATTCGAGGATTCCCCAGCAGTTGTCGGCGATCGTGATGCGCTGCCTTGAGAAGAATCCCGCTCACCGCTTCGAGCGCGGCAACGATCTCGCCGACGCGCTCATCAACTTTCTGTCGACGGCGTCGGCGCACAACGAGTTCCGCATGGCTCGAACTGCGCGCCCCGCGCCCGCAGTGACAGTCGGATGAAGCTCTCGCACCAGACAATCGAGCTCAACCCGACGCATCCATTCGTGATCGCGCGCGGGGGTTACACCCACCACCGCAACGTCATCGTGCGCCTCACCGACGAAAATGGTCTGGAAGGTTACGGGGAGGCCGCGCCCAATCGCTACTACGGCGAATCCGTATCGACGGTCATCGCCGCCCTCGGACAATTCAAGCCGGTGCTGGAGCGCGCCGACCCATTTTCACTCGAGTCCATCGAGGCGCACCTCAACCGCGTCCTGCACGGCAATGCCTCGGCGAAGAGCGCCGTCAGCTCGGCGCTCCACGATCTCGTCGGCAAACGACTTGACCTTCCAGTTTATAGAATCTGGGGACTCGACCAGACGACGACGCCCGAGTCCAGCTTTACCATCGCCATTGCCGAGAATCACGAGCTGGAGAGACGCGTGGCGGAGGCGCGGGATTACCCGATACTCAAGATCAAGCTCGGAACCGACCGCGACACGGAGATAGTGCGCATCATCCGGGACGCGGCGCCGGGAAAGCGTTTGCGCGTGGATGCAAACGCCGCTTGGACGGCGAAGCATGCTGTGCGAATGAGCGATTTCCTCGCCGAGCAGGGTGTGGAGATGCTGGAGCAGCCCGTCGCCGCGAACGACATCGAGGGACTCCGCTTCGTCCGCAAACGCTCCAAGCTGCCCGTTTTCGCTGACGAGTCGTGCCTTGTGGCGACCGATGTTGCCAAGCTCGCCGGAGCAGTCGATGGCATCAATATCAAGCTCGCAAAATGTGGCAGTCTTCGCGAAGCGCTGCGGATGGTGCACGCCGCGCGCGCCCTGGACATGCAGGTCATGGCCGGCTGCATGATCGAGAGCTCGCTCGGCATCTCCGCGATCGCGCAGATATCGCCGCTGCTCGACTACGCCGATTTTGATGGCGCGGCGCTTTTGTCCAGCGATCCGTTCCGTGGAGCCTCGATCGCCGGCGGCGCGATTCGATTGTCCGACGAACCCGGGCTCGGCGCGACACCGGCGCCGAGCGTAGATCTAGCCGCGGCATTTCAGAGTGCGTGACA
>JAYWBE010000002.1:0-8620 GCA_043781715.1 Gemmatimonadaceae bacterium | reverse complement strand
CGGCTCCTCTCCCCTCACCCTCGCGAGGGTAGACATTACCGCCCGAGCGGAAAGCCGGCAGCGACTCATCATTGAAGGTCGCGCCTGGACGCCCGCTGATTCAGCGACGGTGTCCGTCGCGGTGCGGAATCGGCGACCATGAGCGGCGAAATCCGTGGCCGTTCGACCTCCTTTGTGTGGCGCCCGGAGCCCGCGTGGCGCAACGGATTCGCGCTCGCCGCCGCGCTGCTCGCACTGCTCCTGATTGCCGCCCTCGCGACGGGAGTGTTCTTCGCGGCAACGGAAGAGACGAACGTTGGCGCCGCGTCGGCTGATCGTCAGCTCACACTGTCGGCCGCGGAGTCGGCCATCGAAATCACCATCGCTGGGTGGAGCGGGGACTCGATTGATCCCGTCGGCGTGAGCGTGACGAGAACGGCTGCGCTCGGAGGGTTGGGAGCGCCAGTCGTGGTCCACATCACTCGTCTCGATTCCACTCTATACTGGATCGTTGCCGATGCAACTGCTCCGTCTCGCGGGTCGCGGGTGTCGCGCCGGATCGGAGTCGTCGTGAGGGTGCTGGCGAGCGCCGATCATTCGATAACTATCGACCGAATTTCAGAGCGATCGTGGTCGGAGCTTTTCTGAGACGGCGGGAACCCACCGTTACTTTCCCGGGAAGTGAATCGTGTCTAAGGTCGAACGGCTGGTGACGGACCAGAAGGCAGCAGTGCCACGCGGTTGGTCTCCATGCAAGTGCAGGCAGACAGGGTCTTTGGGATCGCACGCTTCAAGAAGGTGAAGAAGTGGCGCGCGCGCTCGAAAAACCCTCTTCTCTTCATTCACCAAGGTCCGCGATGGCGTGGTTTGGCCGGAAGAAGACTACCGTAGGGCTCGATATCGGATCCGGCCTAGTTAAGGTCGCCGTCATCGATCACTCGAAGTCGACACCAGAACTGATCAAGGTTGCGATCACTCCGCTCCCCGATGATGCCATCGTGGAGGGCGAAGTGATGGATCCGCATCTCGTTTCGGATGTCATCCGCGCGACTATTGAGTCGGTAGATGCGAACACGAAAGCCGTGGTCGCCGCTGTCGGCGGACGCGATGTCATCATCAAGCGGATCAAGACCGAAAGGGTGAAAGAGGCCCAGGCCCGTGAGCTCATGCGCTGGGAAGCGGAACAGCACGTTCCGGATGTCGACTCGGTCGAGCTCGATTTTCAGATTCTCGACGAGGACGGCGACGGCAGAGACGAGATGAGCGTTCTTCTTGTCGCAGCCAAGCGCGACCTGGTGGAAGCCAAGCTCCGCATCCTCGCCGAGGCCGGCATTACGCCAAGCTCTATGGACGTGGACGCGTTCGCTCTCCACAACGCTTTCGAGCTCAACTATCCGGACGCCATGAGTGGCGCGGTAGGACTCGTGAACATCGGGCACGAGGTCACCAACATCAACATTCTGGACGACGGAGTCCCGATCCTGACCCGCGACCTTCCTATCGGCACCCGTCGTATTCGCGAAGATCTTCAGCGCGAGCACGGACTTTCGGCTGCGGACGCGGAAGCGCTCATCAGAGGGTACGACCGCTCGCCCCAACTCGACTCGGTGATTCTGCAGCGCACCGAAGAAATCGCCACCGGACTCGAGCGCGCTATCGCGTTCCTGTCCACGTCGCTCAAGGGCGACGGACAGATGAAGGCCGTTTATACCTGCGGCGGTGGGTCACGCACGCCAGGACTGACCGAATCACTTGGGCAACGATTGAAGAAGCCGGTCGAGCTCGCCAACCCGCTTGCCATGATGTCGGTAAGGGACGGCGCACTGGAGTCTCTCGTGACCGACGAGGTCGCGCCTCTCCTGATGCTCGCGATCGGTCTCGCCCTTCGTAAGAACTGACCCCGGAGCACTGACACCATGATCGAGATCAATCTCCTCCCCGGGGACGGCAAGAAAAGACGTCGTGCCAATTCGACCAAAGGCCTGAAGTTCGAAATCCGGCCCGGCGACCTCTTCGCGTCACTTGCGGCCAAGATCACCGACAAATACATGCTGGGCGCGGTTGCCGCGGCGGGTGTATGCGGTGCGCTGATCGTCTTCATGTTCATCCATCAGGCGGCGCAGGCCAGCGGGCTGGAAGCGAGGGAGACCAAAGCCCTCAAGGATTCGACCCAGTTCAGCGCCGTTCTCGTGGCGAAGGCCAAGGCGGAAGCGTCGCGCGACTCACTATATCAGCAGATCGCGATCATCAAGTCGATCGATGATTCCCGCTATCTCTGGTCGCATCTCATGTACGAGATAAGCAACGCGCTGCCGCAGTACACGTGGCTGACCGAGATCACCCAGACGAGCGCGCCGCGAAGTGCAGCCGCTGTTGACACCCTGAAGAAAGTGGCCACCGTCGACAGCACGCAGTCGCCGGCAAAGAGGGCGGCGGAAAGGAATCGCGCGCTGAAGGCGAGATCCGACTCGCTCCTAGCTACGGCGAAGGACCTGAAGTTCAAGATCGTCGGTCATACGGTGGACATTCAGGCGCTCACGCGGTTCATGAAGTCGCTCGAAGCGTCGCCATTCATCCAGAATGTACAGCTGAGCCGCTCCGATCTGGTTCAGGCCGAAGGAAAGGAAGTCACGGAGTTCACTCTCGAGGCGGAGACGCAATCTCCCCCCGCCTTCGCGATCAAGACAGTTCCACTCGTAGTATCGGCGGTGCACTAACATGGCAAGTCTCGCCAACATGACTAAGCGCGAGAAGTCGCTGGGCGGCATAGGTGTGGCCGCCGTGCTGCTGCTCGCTGTGTACTGGTACTTCGTGTACAAGCCGAAGGCTCAGGAGCTGACTGCTACTCGGATCCACGTCGATTCGCTCGACAGGAAGAATCAGCAGGCGAAAGCCGACATTGCGACGGGCAGCTTGCAGAAGCTCCGCGCGCAGTCCGCCGAATACGAGCAGAGCCTCAAAGTGATGCGGCAGCTCGTTCCAAGGAGCAATGAGGTGCCCGCGCTGCTCGAGGACATCTCGACGGCGGCCCGCCGCGTCGGACTCGATCTGGCGACCGTGGAGCCCATGCCGGTTCTGCCGGGCGAACAGTTCGATACCTATCGGTACAAGCTCGCCGTGATCGGCGGGTACCACCCGGTTGGCCAGTTCCTGAGCAACGTCGGCTCGCTCAATCGCATCATCGCGCCCGTCACGATGGCGATCAAGCTGCACCCCATCGCGGACAAGACGAAGGCCCGCACAAGGAAGGGCGAATCGCTCATCGACACCGAGTTCCAGGTGCAGACCTATGTCGCTCGTACCACGCCATATGTACCGCCCACGTCGGTGAAATAATAATGAAGCGCTCAATCACTTTCGCACTGGTCTTTGTAGCGGCGCTGGCGACAGGCGCCTCCGCGCAGGCACGCGCCCAGGCCGCGCCGAGGCCGAATGCCAACACGGCCGCCAAGGCCGCCACGACCAAAGCGCCGCCGCCACCTCCTGTCGATACCAGGAAGCCGACCGCCGCAACGGTCCCGATTCCGGCCCCCGACACCGCGCCCCGGGTGTTGATCAACCGCGAAGTCTTCGCGTACGACGGGGACGGCAGGCGCGACCCATTTGTGTCGCTTCTGACGACCTCCGATCTCAGGCCCCTCCTGACCGACCTGAAACTGGTTGCCGTGGCTTACGACCCTCGGGGCCAAAACTCTGTTGCGGTTTTGCGTGATGTCACGTCTAAAGACCAGTACAGAGTACGAGTTGGCCAGACAATCGGCAGAATGCGGGTCGCCGCAATTCAGGAGAAAGCTGTGATTTTCACGATTGAAGAGTTCGGCTACAGCCGCCAGGAAATCCTGCCGATCATCGCCGATTCGACCAAAACGAGGCCCCGTCAATGAGCTTTCTCAAAGCGCTGCCAGCAGCGGCGCTCCTGTTCCTGCCCTCATCTGCAGCGACCGTTCACTCACTCAGTGTAGTCCCGTCCTCCGGGAAGACTGAAGTGGTGATCGGCGTCAACGCCGCCGTAGATGTGCAGGACTTCACGCTCGACGCGCCCGCCCGTGTGGTAGTCGATCTGAAAGGAGCCACTCTGGACATGTCGCGCAGCACCTACGACAAGGTTGCGCGCGGCGGCATCACCAACATTCGGTATTCGCAGTTTCGTCCCAATGTGGTTCGTGTCGTCATCGAAATGGACACGAAGCATCCATATGCAGTGAAGCGCAACGACGGCGAAGTTCGCATCGCAGTCACCGGCGGAAAGACGGCCGACTACTCGTCGTGGTCGTCGAACAACAAGCCGGGGTATGTTGCCGCTCCGAAGCCGCCCTCAACGCGTCCCGCGAGCACACGCGCGGTCGCTCAGACATCCGAGGTAACCTCGGCGCCAGCATCGGTCCAGAACACGCCAAAGGCCGTTTCTCAGGTCGAATCGACCAGTTCGCAAGTTGAAGCACCAGACTATACGACGCCCGTCGAGCCGGCAACGGCGAGAACGGCGTCAACCTACGACAAGCCGGTCGCGCTCTTCTCGCAGGCCCAGCAGTCGCAGCAGGCCACCATTACTGTAACGTTCCAGGACACCGACATTCGCGACGTGATCGCGTCGTTCGCGGCGTTCTCGGGACGCACGATCGTCGTCGGCAAGGATGTGGTGGGCACCGTCACCGCGGAAATCCGCAATCAACCCTGGGATGTCGCGCTGCGCGCGATCCTTCAGGGTCAGGGCCTCGCGGCGTCGGAAGATGCTCTCTCCGGGATCATAACGGTTGACAGCTACGCCAATATCCTGAACCGTCAGGCTTCCGAGCCGCTGCAGACGCAGCTCGTATCGATCAACTACGCGCGTGCAGTCGCGCTCGTGCCAACTATCCAGTCGCTTCTTCAGAAGGATTGCCCGCAGGTCCCGACCAGCGGGAACGTCGTCAACAACGCCAGACCGTCGTGCATAGCTCGCGGACTGGTTGCGGCCGACAGCACCACCAACACCCTGATCATCACGGAGACGGCTTCGCGCCTCGCCGATGTCCTGCAGTACGTGCACAACCTCGATGTTCGCACTCCGCAGGTCGGCATCAAGGCGAAGATCATCTTCGTCAATAGAACGAACATCGAAGATATCGGTCTTTCCTACGATCTCGGCACGGGCACGCAGCAGTTCTTCAGCCAGCTCGTGAAGCGTCCGGATCCCGCGACGCTCAAGCCGATCGACACCAACGGCGACGGTGTACCCGACGCCCTCGGCGGCGGGACACCCTTCTCGGGCGACAGAATTTTGCTCGGCGGCAACGCGCTGTCAGCGATCGCGAACGCCAACGCCCGGGTCGTGAACCCGGCGCTTAGCGTCGTGTTCTCGACTGCGCTCGGCAAATTCCAGCTCACGAGCTTCCTCGACGCGCTCCAGGAAGTCCGGTTGGCCGATCTTCAGGCCGAGCCAAGTATCGTGACGCTTGACAACAGACAGGCATCGATCCAGGTCGGTCAGGAAATCCCGATCAGAGTGCTCGACGCAAATACGGCCAATCTCAGTGGCGCGACGACTCCAAACGCACAGCCGAGAGCCACGGTTCAGATGAAGCAGGTCGGTATCATCCTGACGGTTACGCCGCACATCACCAACAATCGCCAGATCCTGCTGCTGCTGCACGCGGAGAACTCCGACGCACAGCTGGCGGCTTCCGACGTGGGATTCATCTTCGGCAAGCAGTCGGGCGACACGCAGCTCCTGGTCGGGGATGGGGAGACCGCGGTCATCGGCGGACTCACCGTCACGCAGACCACGCAATCAAAGTCGGGAATTCCGCTGCTCGTCGATCTGCCGATCATCGGCAGACTGTTCGGCGAAACGCGTACCGACGACGAAAAGCGTGATCTCCTCATTCTCGTAACACCACACATCATCGACGACGGCGCGCCGATTCCAGGCGCATCGTCGAATCCGATCCCACCAGCCACCCGCTAAAGGTGACTCGAATGCACATAGATCTTACTGGCGGCTTGCGCCGCGGCCTCGTTCTCGCCGCGGTAGCAGCCTCGATTTCTCTTGGAGTCGCGGCGTGCAACGACTCGACGTCGATCGATCCGCAGCGGGACCGCGTACCGCCAACTCTCACGCTGACGGCCGTCGGTGGTCAGGCTGATACGGTAATTGCCTTCACCACCGATGCGAAGGACAATCTCGGCCTGAAGACCATCCATGTGCAGGCTATCGGCGCCGTCGGATTCATCTACGACACTGTCTTTACGAGCGCCGTCACCAACATCCAGCTGCCCTTTAAGCTCTTCTCATCGCGTTCCGTTCCTCCAGGCACGCCGGTAATCGTTACCGCAACCGCCGTCGACGGAGCTGGCAACACCTCCGGAGTCGACACGCTGAGACTCGCGACCGGAAATATTCCGCCTCCGGAAATCAGAATCCTCAGTCCGTTCTCCGGCAGCTCCGCGGTGCTTGGCAAGTCCATACTCGTGACCGTTATGGGCAAGACGGGGATCAAGGTTCTTTCCCTGGGGTTGAGCACAACGGGGCCGGTGGTTCGCACCGACTCGGTACTGTTCGCGAGCCCGCTCGCCGACTCCATCACAATGCAGGACACGATCGCGATTCCCCTCACCGCGACCCCCGGCACGCTCACGATCACGCCCTTCCTCAGGGATTCGCTGGGACAGCGCGCGGTGGGACCAAGCATCACGATCACCGTACAGACGGCGGCCCAGATCAATTCGGTTCCGGTCGTCAACGGTTATTGCCTCCTGAGCCAGGGCTTTGACAACGCCTGCGGCCACGTCAAGCGCGTCGAGGTGACCGACACCGTGCACGTCGAAGCCGACGATCCAAGCGGCATCAGTCAGCTTGGCTACGAGGTGCGAAGCACTCCAGGCGGACCAATCGATGATTCCGCGACGTATGTTGCGAACGGCAACCTGACGTTCGAGCCGCACACGTTCAAGATGAGGCTGCCTTACACGAGCTTCCCGACCATCGCTTACATCCAGGTGTTCGGCCGAAACTCGAACGGTGTGAGATCGTACGCGAAACTGTCGAATGGCGCCGATCGAATAGATACGGTCACCGTCGTCGCCGGTGTCACGCGCTCGCTGCCGTTTGGCGGGCAGGTCGCGGATGCGCTGTATCACCCAGGCAAGGATCGTCTGTACCTGACGAACATCGCGAGGAATCAGGTGGAGGTCTTCAACCTGGCCGACTCGTCGTTCAAGGCTCCTGTAATCGTTGGCTCGCGTCCATGGGGCCTCACGGCATGGCCGCGTGACCGCAACGGCACCAAAGGTGACACGTTGCTCGTTGCCAACTCTGGCGGCACGCAGATCAGCTACGTGGATCTGAAAGCGGGCGCTAGCGGCAGTGGACTCGAAGTGTTCCGGTACCTGCTGCCGAATATCGTCGTAGCCACGATTACGACGACCACTTCCGCGACGAGCGGTCTGCCGATACGGGTGCGGACCGTCTACGACTTCAGCGATCGTCCGCAGTACATCGGAGCGACTTGTCACGAGGTAGGCGGGATCTGCCAGGATGTTATGCTGACTTACTCGACTACTCCGACATCGGGCCAGTCGCCGCCGTTCGGCAATCTCAACGGTACGTTACGATGGGAGAACCTGACCAAGGGGGTCACCGCCGCCGGTAAGTCAGATTCAACCACATCGCACTTCTTCTTCGAACAGGCGATCGGCCAATCCGGCGCACGCGGCGATACGCTCGAGATCGAGCGATTCGATGCCGATGGAGTCGGGCGGGCGACCTTAGTCCCGGCCGGCAGACCGCTTGGTTCCACAGTTGTGACAATCAACAACCTCGCGTTCCGCGACACCACTTTCGTGCGCAGCTCCGGCAACTTCCGCCGCTCGGTATTCGGTGAGGGCGGGAGCGTCATCAACAGCCGCGCAATGATGTATGACGTAGACAGAGGATACGATCCAGTTATCTGGTGGGTCGACAGGGGCGTCTCTCCTCCGACGGACGTGTCGGACTTTATCGCCAACACTTCGGCTAGAATGTTCGGCGTAGCCATCAACTTCGATGGTGGACTCGCGGCGATCCGTGCTGACTCGACGTACGTGCTCAATCCGGCACTCCGCCTGCTGGGCATCTTCAACACGACGAACACCAACGCTGGTCTGGACTTCCACCCGCAGAATACCGGCAACTTCTCGTTCCCGCTCAACACGCGACTTGCTTTCGCCGCGTCCTCTGAGCCGCTCATCGAAATTTACGACACCAATTGCTACCTGAGAGTCGGAACGATTCCGATCAAAGACCCGATCATCGGTCCAATCACGGCAGCGCTCCGCCCTTCGGGCCAGCTGGTGCTGGTTGGAGCGACGGCGCGAGGGGTTGTCATCGCGCAGCTACCGAATACGTTTACCACGACCTGCCCGTAGATTCCGCAGGAAGCGGGTACCAAGCTTGAACGCCGAGCCCGGTCAAAAGCCGGGCTCGTGCTTTTTGGAGACTGATGCTGCTGCGATTCACCACTGCCGGCGAGTCACACGGGCCCGCGCTCGTGTCCATCCTCGAGGGGATGGTGGCGGGGCTTCCCCTCGTCGCCGCCGATGTCGACGCGGAGCTGGCTCGCAGGCAGCAGGGCTACGGGCGCGGCCGGCGCATGAAGATCGAGTCCGACCACGCTGAGTTTCT
>JAYWBE010000001.1:0-8643 GCA_043781715.1 Gemmatimonadaceae bacterium | reverse complement strand
GATCGCTGGTCCGGATGTCGACCACTCCGCCTCCGGCATTTCCATAAAGCGAGGAAGCACTCCCGCGCATTACCTCTACGCGGCCCACCGACTCGAGATCGAGGTAATCAACCGGCGTCTGGCCGTCGGGGAGCGTGAGTGGAATTCCATCGCGAAGCACCCGAATGCCTCGGACCCCGAACGCGGAGCGCGCGCCGAATCCGCGAATGGAGATGCGCGGATCCTGCGACGGATTGTTTCGATTCGAGACCGAGAGCCCCGGGATCAGCCACAGCGTCTCATCGAGCGAGAGATGCCGCTGACCCGGCCGCATTGAGTCCGGGGTCTGAACGGTGACGGCAAATGGAAGGGCGAGGGGCGATCTGTGTGCTCCGCGTCCGACTTCCACGACTACCGGCTCCAGCTTCGCTACGGTCGTATCCTGGGCGCGCGCGTGATTTGCGAGCAGGGCTAGTGAGATCATCGCCGCCACAGCGCCGAGAGCTTTCAAGTTCATGCTCTTATATACGGACGGGTACAGGCCGGCTCAACTCCGCTTCGCCTAGCCTTCGTCCAGAACCTTCCTCACAATTTGCAGCAGGGCTTCGGAAGTGAAGGGCTTTTGCAGAAAACTCTTCGAGGGCTCGATGAATCCGCGACGGATGATGTCGTCGTCGGTGTAACCCGACATATAGAGTGACTTCATTCTCGGGCGAATCCCCGCCAGACGCTCCACCAGACCTCTGCCATTCATCCCGGGCATCACGATGTCTGTGAGCACCAGATCGATCTTGCCCAGCTCCTTCGTCGCGATGTCCATTGCCTCGCGTCCGTGCTGCGCCGAAAGGACGCGGTAACCCTGTTTCTCCAGAATCCGCGACGCGAGTCCGCGCACTGCCGCTTCGTCCTCGACGAGGAGAATCGTCTCCGATCCCCGTGCCGCTTCCTTCGACGCGGGCTTGTATTCCGCCGGCTGGAAAGCCGCGGCCGCACTCACTTCCGGGAAATAGAGCTTGAGCGAGGTTCCATGCCCGGGCTCGCTGTATATCCAGACGTACCCGCCCGATTGCTTGACGATTCCATACACGGTCGCCAGACCGAGTCCCGTCCCCTTTCCGGCCTCCTTTGTCGTGAAGAACGGATCGAACGCGTGCTCTCGCGTGTCAACGCTCATTCCGACGCCCGTGTCTCCCACCGCGAGCATCACGTACCGTCCTGGCATGACCGGCGCGTGCTCGCTGGTGTAAGTCTCGTCCAGCTCGACGTTCCGGGTTTCGATGCTTATCGTGCCGCCCTGCGGCATCGCGTCGCGAGCGTTCACGACCAGATTGACGAGGATCTGCTCGAGCTGACCGGGATCGGCGACGACATAGCCACGCGCGGCGCAGGCCGACGCGATCGTGATGTCCTCGCCGATCAGGCGTTGAAGCATGGGCTCGACGCTGGCCACGACGCTGTTCATGTCGAGCACCCTTGGCTGGAGAATCTGCTTGCGGCTGAACGCCAGCAGCTGTCTGGTGAGTGACGATGCCCGCTCCGCCGCGCTTCTGATCTGCTTCACGTCCTCGCTGCGCGGATCCGTCGGGTCGAATCCCTCCATGATGATCTCGGTGTTGAGTCTGATCACCGTCAGGAGATTGTTGAAATCGTGAGCGATTCCTCCGGCCAGTCGGCCGACGGCATCCATCTTCTGCGACTGGCGGAATTGCTCCTCGAGGTTGCGCCGCTCGGTCAGATCGATCGAGACGCGCACGTACCCGAGCACCGTGCCCCGTTCGTCGCGGACCGGAGCCGTTGTGAGAAGCGCGGGGAACGCCTTGCCAGATTTTCCCTGCACCAGATACTCGCCCGTCCAGCTTTCTCCAGCTGCCCCGCGCTGACCGATCTCTCCGCCGTGATCGCGAAGGAAAGGCGATGGCGTCAACTCCTGGATCGACTTTCCAACGGCCTCCTCGGCGGCCCATCCGTAGAGGTTTTCCGCGAATGCGTTCCAGAAGATCACGATCCCCTCGGGATCCGTCGCCACGACTGCCTGCTGTACGGCGTTGAGCAGCTGGGCCTGGAACCTGATCGCCGCCTCCGAACGCGAGCGCTCGGTTACATCCGTCATCGCGCCGATCACGCGAATAGCGGTTCCAGTGTTGTCGCGCGCGACATGGCCACGATCCACCACGTTGGCGTACGTCCCATCCGCGCGGCGATAGCGATACGAATCGCTCCAGCTCGTTCCACCGTGATCAAGGACTCCGTGAATTCCGGCGGTGACTCGATCGCGATCGTCAGGGTGGATGTGATCGTACCACCACTTGATCTCCGGAAAGATCTTGTTCTGCTTGTGCCCGAACACGTGTTCGACGGAATCATTCCAGACGAGCGCGTTGGTCTTGATGTCCCAGTCCCAGATGACGTCGTTCGTGGCTCTTGCCACGAAGCGAAAGCGCTCGTCGGTCGTGCGCACCGCCCGCTCGGCCTTCCGCTGGTCGGTCACGTCGACCACGATCGCGACCGCGGCTACGACATTTCCGCCAGCATCGTGCACGGGTGCGGAGCTCATGCGGATGTAGCCATCCGTGCCATCGCCGCGCAGAATGCGGATTTCCTCTCCGCGCACGCTCTCCTTCGTGAGTACCGTGCGCGCCAACGGCCAGTCGAGAGCGGCGAGCGGAGTGCCGCCCTCGCGAAACCCGACCCATTCATTGTAGCTGTGCAGATCGGGAGAGGGTGTGAACGAAGTCCGGAAGATCTCCGTCATCTGGGCGTTCACCGAAACGAGCCTTCCCGACGGCACTTCCGCCACGACAACACCGACCGGCATCTGCTGCTGGACCGCGTGCGCGAGAGTCCGCTCGGCGATGAGTCGGAGCTGCGTGTCGTGCACCGCGCGCGCGGCAATGCGGCGCTGAATCTCGGACATCACCGCCGCGGAGAGTCCAGTAAGTACGTCGATGTCGCGCCCGCTCCAAGCACGGGGGTTTTCATCGAAGGCGCACAGTGCGCCAAGGACATACCCTTCGTCGGTGGTGAGAGGGACGCCGGCGTAGGCTCGCGCTTTAGTGCCGCGGTCAGCGAAAGCCGGCTCGGTTCGCGCGTCCGCCATCACGAGCGGCATCCCGGTGCCGACGACGTCCTGGCAGTACGAGGCCTCGAGCGGATGCCAGCCTACGGAAGCCGCACCATCATTACAGGCCACGCTCTTGAAATACTGACGATGGGCGTCCACGAGCGAGATGAGAACCGTGGGAACGTCGAGGAATTGCGCCGCGAGACGCGTGAAGGCGTCCAGGCGGTCCTCTGCGGGCGTCTCGAGAAGTCCTGTGTTATGGAGAGCAGCGAGCCTGACGGGGCTCGTCAATGCCTGAACGTTGGCCAAGAAGGGATTGTGGAGAAGAGAAATCGGACATTATTCGAGCAGCAACGCGCTGCTGGGGCAACAGTTTCAACGTGGCAATACTGCAAGAATCACAGCATGATACGTCACGATCAGGCGGGCGGAGAGCGCCGTGGCGGAAGGTGGCTACCACAACGTGCGCCATGGGGCTTGGGTGGATTACCAATCGATTCCGAACGGATCTCCTGGCGGCGCACGCAGCGCCGGAGTCGGGGACGGAAGCTCCTGCCGCTCGAGCCAGCGATTCAGGTCCGCGGCTATGCTCGTCCAGTGCGCGCGGCGCTGTTCGTCTCCTGATGAAGCAAGCGCACGGCTGCGCGCGCGGAGGGAAATCATCTTGAGCTCGACGAGCGAGCGGACCTCCGGTGCCGCTTCCTTGTCCGCGGCGAGGAGCAGCACGCGATCGACGACCGCTCGCTGTGTGACCCTTCTCAGCGCGTCAAGCTTTGGACTAGCAAGCCTGGGCGCGCCCCAATCGGAGGTCAGCGCGTCAACTACTTCGCCGAGCGTAAGCGGGTTCGGCATGCGGGTCTGAAATGCCACGACGCGCGCGGCGCGCTCCCGTTGAAGAATTCCATCCACGATCATCTGAGCCAGCGTGCGCGCCGCTCCGAGCTCGTCGAACGCCGGGCGCGTGCGGCTGCTGAACAGCTCCACGTACGGCTGGTAGGAAAATGGCCGCGGTCCGAGCAGGGTGAGGACAGTATCGGGGATCGCCAGCTCGCGCGGCTCGAGCGCGGAAATCAGGGTCGCCAGCGCCGCGCGCTGGGTGGCCGCGTCGATCGGGCGAGTCGCCTGCACCCGGTCGCCCCGTACCGCGTTCGCGTACTCCATTCCGCCGATCGTCTTGGTCAGGGAATTGAGCGCGAAACGGTGCATGAGATAGAGGGGAACGAAGCGCTCCTGCAGAAGCGCGATCGGCTCCCCCACGCGGATGTTGCGCTCTCCGAATCTGGACATCGCCAGGCTCCGCGCCGCCATCTCGTGCCGCAGAAACTCGGCGGGTGTCGACGCATCGTCCCAGAGATTCGTCCGCGGGTCCGACGCGAAATCGGGGCGCGCGTCGGCATCGGAGAGAAAGAGGAATCCGTGTCGCAAGCCGTCCTCGACGATAGCGCGCAACGAGTCCTGTTCGGAGCCGGAGGGAAAAATGCCGTATCCCCAGTGAATGGCGAACACATCGTACGCGCCGGGACCCGTGGCGTAAGCGCTCGAGATGTCGATGTCGCCATTCGCATTGACGGTGACGCGGGGCGGGGGATAGTCCATTACCGATCCGCGATCGTAGGTCGAGGCGATGTAGTTGTGAGACAGGCCCAGCGTGTGTCCCACCTCGTGCGCGCTGACCTGACGCACGCGAGCGAGTACGAACGCCGTGTCAGCAGCTGCCGCGTCCGCGCCGAACAGTCCGGCGTAGATGTTGTAATCCGTTCGGGCGCGGTGCGAATCCAGACGCGCCATGCCTTTGATGATCTCGCCCGTGCGCGGGTCGCCAAGCGAGCCTCCGACCGACCAGCCGCGCTCGTTTCGATTCTCCCACTGGACGACGTTGTAGCGAGCGTCCATCGGGTCCACGCCCTCGGGCAGATCCTCGACCCTGAAGCCACCCTTGAGTCCGGCGCGGTCGAACGCGTCGATCCACCAGCTGACGCCCTGCTTCGTCGCGGTTCGGAGCGGTTCCGGAATTCCGCGGTCGATGTAGTAGACGAGCGGGTTCCTGATCGGACTGTTCGGATCCGCGGGATTCACGCGCTCGAGCCGATGGCGCGCGATCCAGCGCTGCTCGAGCGGCTGCTGAATGGGCTGCGTGTAGTCCTTGAAAACGATGCCGGAGAACCCGACCCGCGGGTCAAGCACGCGCGGTTTGTAGCCGGGATCGGGAAGCGGTAGCAGCGAGATATGCTGCCTGAGCGTGAACGATTTTCCGTCGGGAACGATCGACGAGATGGTTTGCCCAGGTCTCCCCTGAGCGGCGAATGTGAGCGCGACATCGACTTCGGTATTCTGCGGAAATGCCTTTGTGTAGGGTCTGTAGATGCTCGACCGGTCTCGAGCGACGGAGTATGCGCCCTCGTTGTTCGACGCGATGGCTTCTGCCACGTCGTTCCAGTCGCGCATGAAAAACTCGGTTGCATCGACGACCAGGCGTTGACCATCCTGTGCGATGATCGGGAGCGATGCGGGAGTGCTCGGTGGAAAAGCCTCGAGGACGGTTCGCGCGTGAGCGGGATTGTCCAGCGCCGACGCGCGGTAGTTCCAGTTCTCGAAGACGACGAGGACACGGTCCCCGTTTTTGTCGAAACGCGCGACGTAGGAATCGCCGCTTGCCCCGCGGTCGAGGCCGATCGGATTCGATCCGAGCCCGGTGGCGAGACTGACGAACATCAACGCTCGAGTCGAGTCGCGCGGGATCTCCAGGTAAATCTTCCCCTGCCTGGGATCGAGGTACAGCGGAATGAATCCGTCGCGTCTCTCCATTCCAGCTGTCTTCGCTTGAAGCTGCGATCCGGTCGCGGTTTCAGGACTCGGTGCGGTCGCTGTTTGGTGCTGAGGCGAGGCCGATGCGCAGGCCATGGCACCGATGACGACCGCAAGGCGGGGAATTGTGTTTCTGCTTGGCATTGAGCAGGAGGCTGTGGGAGAGCGAAAATCCCACGACAGGCTGCCGGGCGCAAGGCGGACGTTGCCTGAGCTGCAACGGAATGAGCTAGAACTTCTGTTGCAGTTGACCTCGCTTAGAGGTACGAGCCGCGAGCGGGACGGTCACAGTGAACACGGAGCCAACACCCACATTGCTCCGCAGCTGAATGTCTCCCCCCATCCCCCGCGCCAGACCGCGGCTGATCGCCAGGCCCAGGCCGGTGCCTTCGGTCGTCCGGGTCAGCCCGCGATCGAGCTGCACGAACGGCTGGAACACCGCCTCGTGCTTGTCGCGGGGAATACCCGGTCCGTTGTCCTCGACGTGGATCGAAACCGATTTTTCCTTCAGTGTGCACGAAACCCTGACGCGCCCCCCGGCGGGCGTGAACTTCACCGCGTTGGAGAGGAGGTTGATCATGATCTGCCGAAGCTTGTCGGGATCGGTGTGCGCGTACACGTTGCCTGAGGGCGAGTCGCACCGGTAGGCCAGTGACTTGGCGCGCGCGAGCGAGCCCACCACGGCGTCGAGGTCGGCGATCAGCGCGCGCAGCGGCACATCGATGATGTCGAATTTCACCTCGGTGGCTTCGAGCCTGGTGAAATTCAGAATGTCATTGATGATGCCCAGCAGATGCAGCTGGCTGCGCTTGATGCGAGTGAGGTCGGATTTCTGCGCGTCGGTGAGCGGTCCGCGCAGCTCCATCTCCAGCAGATCCACATAGCCGCCGATCGAGTTGAGCGGCGTCCGCAGCTCGTGACTCATCACCGTGAGGAACTCGGCTTTAGAGCGGTTGGCTGAGTCGGCGGCCGCCCACGCCTTCCTCGCCTCGCTGATGACGGCGCGCAATTCCTCGTTGGTGAGGGCGAGCTCGTGTGCCAGCTCACGGGCCTCGTTGGTCTGGTTCTCGAGCTGGCGAGCCTGATTCTGAAGGAGATGATTGCTCTCTTCGAGCGCAGCCATGCGCGCAGCCGCAACCTCACGCTGGCGAGACATCCTCACAGCGCGAATCACTGCGTTGACCTTTGAGAAGGCAAATGGCATTTTCACGCCCCTGATTCGGGGTACTCTGAAGACGATTCTTTACGGCGCGGAGGCACCAGAAGTGGCCAGTTCCCGGCGGGAGTGCCGCCAGGGGGGCCTAACGCAGATGTGTGATATTCCCCCGGTGCCTTCCGGACACCCGGAATCACACCATCAGCAAGCCATCCCCCACACCCTTGGAAGAACTGCGCGCGAACGGCTGACTCGATGCACTGTCCGTTGTATCTTGAAGGCCATTAAGACCCGGTAGCTCAGTTGGTAGAGCAACGGACTTTTAATCCGTAGGTCGTGGGTTCGAAACCCACCCGGGTCATTGTTGCATCACAATAGGTTACACTGTTTTGGTTGTGTCGTTCTGTGTTGGCGCTGTGCCGCGATCTGTGCGGAATAGTCATCTGACCGCCTGTGTTTGAAGCGCATCGGCATCAAGAGGGCTGAGAGCAACGCCATGTGCTAGCGCTCTCGGTCCAGACACGCGACAGCGGCGTGCTGAGAATGAATCCTTTCCATAAACTCCGGCTTGCGGGCCCGCGACTGCTATCCGAGCGGAATTCGCGATTTGTTTTCGCCGAGCCACCGATCGAACGTCATCAGCTCCGGGTTGAGACCTTTCGTCTCGCTGATACTCCGCGCGTCGCAGCAATCCTGCTCGAACTCGCTGTTGAACTGGAACATGTTGCCGAGGTCGTCCGCTCCCGGAAATCCGAATGTTCTGTAGCTCGCCGGCGAGACTTCGTTGTAGCTCACGTCCTGGCCCAAAGCCTTTGTGAGCGACTTCGCCATCTCAGCGCCGGTCAGGTGTCCGCCGGCAATTCCGACCGTCTTGCCGATCATTCCCTTGCCTCGTTCGAATATCGAGTATGCGGTTTTCCCGATGTCCTCTGCCGCGATGCTGGCCAGTTTCTTGTTTCCCATGGGCAGCGTGATGGCGAGCTTGCCGTTTGCTCCCTTCTTCGGACCCATGCCGAAGTAGATGAAGTTGTCCCAATAGAACGAAGTCAGAAGAAACGTCGTAGGAACGCCGAGCTCGGTGAAGATCGCGTTCGCTTCTCCTTTTGCGTCGAAGTGGGGAACCTTGTACTTACCCATCAGCGTTGGCATTCGGTCATCCGTCAGCGGAACCCAGTTCCGCGTATCCTCCAGCGTCGACCAGATGACGTGCTGAAGTCCGGCATCCTTGGCTGCCTCCGCCATGGCGCGAGCTTCGGCCAGCTCCTTCTCCGGCTTGAGGTGCGCCCAGAAAAAAGTGACACAAAAGGCGCCGTACGCGCCTTTGAACGCTTTCTTGAGACTCTTGACGTCGTCGACATCGGCTGCGACCACCTCAGCGCCGGCCGCTGCCAGCGCCTTCGCCTTCTCGGAGTTTACATCCCTCGTAATCGCTCTCGCAGCGAAGCGGCCCTTCTTGTCTTTGAGGATGGCACGGACGAGCCCGCCCCCCTGGGCGCCTGTCGCGCCAATTACGGCGATGATTTTCTTGTCGGCAACATTCTTCTTGGCGGCCATTGTGATCCTCCTTCGTAAGCTAGGCAGGCGGCGTGTGCCGCCGAGACCGTAGTGCTATATCCTGCGGCGGTTATGGATTTGCGCAAGA